>JBHEKO010000027.1:0-2896 GCA_041859475.1 Candidatus Hydrogenedentales bacterium | reverse complement strand
CTTCAGCCCGATTGTGGTCGCGGTGCCGCTGCAGTTGCTCGCCTACTACGTCGCAGTGAACCGCGGCTGCGACGTCGACCAGCCGCGCAATCTTGCGAAAAGCGTGACGGTGGAGTAAGCACCGAAAAGACGATGTTGAGGGGGCGTCTCCGGACGCCCCCTTTTTTTGTGGCGGGGAGGGCACGGACCCACACGGGCGGGCGAGCTTGGCCAATCAAGAGGCGGACAGGAATGTCCGCCCTCCGGAATAGAAGCGTGCCGATTTTCGGAGGGCGGGTTTTTCAACCCGCCGACCGGAATGGAAGTGTGTCGGCTTTCGGAGGGCGGGTTTTCCAACCCGCCGGCTTGAAACGCGTCAACAGGCGCGGCGGCGATTCTTTTTGGGGAGGTCGAGCATTTCGCGGACCTTGTCGGCGAAGACGGTCATCGGAAATGGTTTCTGCAAGAACGGGACGCCGGGGGTGAGCACGCCTTGGCCGACGATCAGTTCTTCCATGTGGCCGGACATGAAGAGGACCTTGGTGGCGGGACGCAGCTTGGCGACGTGCTCGGCCAATTCGCGTCCGTTCATGCCTGGCATGACCACGTCCGTTACCATGAGGTGAATCGTGCCGTCGAAGGCCTCGATGAGTTGGAGGGCTTCTTCGCCGCTGCCGGCTTCGAGGGTTTCGTAGCCGTCCATTTGCAGGATCTTGACGACCGGCCCGCGGACCATGTCTTCGTCTTCGACGACGAGAACGGTCTCCGTTCCGATGCGCAGACCGCGCGTGACGGTGCCGCTTTCGTTTGGAAGAATCTCTTCTTTGGTGGCGGGTAAATAGACGCGGAACGTGGAGCCGCTGTTGGGTTTGCTTTCGACGGCGATTGCCCCGCCGCTTTGCTTCACGATGCCGTACACGGTGGACAATCCAAGGCCCGTGCCCTTTTCTTCGGACTTGGTCGTGTAGAACGGCTCGAAAATGTGCGCCAGGACTTCTTCGCTCATGCCGCAGCCGGTATCCGAAACCTGCAACACAACATATTCGCCAGCGGGCAAGCCGGTCATGTCGGGGTCTTGGGAACGGGATACGGTAACGCTGGAGGTGGTGAAGGCAAGCCGCCCGCCGTTTGGCATGGCGTCACGGGCGTTCATTACGAGATTCAAAATGATCTGCTCGACCTGGCCTGGGTCGGCCTTGACGCGATCGAGGCCGGGGAAAAGCTCGGCGGACATCGCGATGTCCTCGTTGAGCAATCGCGACATCATCTTGTTCATGTCCGCGATAACCGCATTGAGATCGAGTGCGCGCGGCTGGAGAATCTGTTTCCGGCTGAAGGCCAAGAGTTGCCGGGTCAGTGAACTCGCGCGATCCGCCGCGCGCCGAACCTCGCCCACATCGTATCGCGTCTCCTCGGAGAGATCGGTCCTGGAAAGCATGAGTTCGGTGGTGCCAAGAATTGCGAGGAGCAGGTTGTTGAAGTCGTGCGCGATTCCTCCCGCCAGACGGCCAATCGCTTCCATCTTCTGCGCTTGGAGGAGTTGCGCTTCGAGTTCTCGTGCCTTGGTCGTGTCGATCATCAGGGCCATTGCGCCGGTGACGACGCCGTCGGATTCGAAAATGGGGGCGGTCCAAGCGGCAAGGGTAATCTCCGAGCCGTCTCTTCGATGAATCGTGATTTCGCGGCCCGCGACGCGGGCGCCTTCATAACAGTTCCGCGCCAATTCTTCGATCGGCGAGCCTTCCGGCGAATACGCAGAGAGTCGTGTGCCGAGCATCTCGTGCCGCGGACACCCAAACAGCAACTCCGCGGCGGGATTCCACGTGGAGACCCGGAGAGAGGGATCGAACACGACGATTGCCGCGGGCGAGGATTGCACCATCGCGCGGAGCATGGCGTAGGTTTCGCGCAGGACGCGCTCGGTCTTCAGGTGCTTGTCCGAATCGACCTGGCTGCGCAACCGCTCCTGGGTCTCGTGCAACGCGGTCTCCGACTGTTCAACCGCGCGGATGTCGTTCAGCACGGTATCGAGCCGCGCGTCGGGGTCGAGCGAGTCGAGGAATTCGGACGTGTGGATGTAGTAGCGGTTGCGGCAAATCGCGCCTCGCGAATAGACCGAGGGGTACATGCGCAACAGGGAGACAGGGTCGCACGAGGAATAGCGGGTCGTCTCAAGGGCTTCGAAGAGCACGAACCCATTCTCCTGGCACGTCTCGCGAGCAAGGAGGGCCCGCTCGGCCACCTGAGACAAGCTCACGTTCCCTTCGTCCGAAAGGGGCGGATTGACGACGGCCACCCAGGTCTCTCTCCCTGTGGCGTTTGCCGTGAGCCGGGGCAAGGGCATGCCCGACGAATCCACCGCGTTTACGCGGTCGGCCACGATGAGCGCCCCTGAGAGGGCAGCGGCGTGGGCATCCAATCCGCTACGGGAAAGCCCTTCGAGTAGAGCCTCGGGAGACGTCCCGTCGGTAACGACGACGCAACGTCCGGAACGTTCGATTCCGGCGCCAACAAACTCGGCCACAGCGGCTTCAAGTTCGATTCGGCTTATGGACACGCTGCCGATTCGCGCCGGGCATGACAATCTCTTGAATTCAGTCAATCGCACTACCCTCTTGCACCAATACAACTTCCAAGCAATTGATGAGGTTCGGCGTACTTCGCAGCCCGCGACTTGGTTCGCAACGCGGGGCGGGTTGGGTAGCCCGAACCCAACCAGAAACGAAGTAGACGCCACCTCCACAGAGCGACCGCGACAAACGGCGACACAGGCCCTCTGCGCAAAGGGATTATACCAGACTATTCACGAATATAAAAGTCCGCAAATCCCGCTATTGTCGAATACTGCGGCATTTGCCGCCTTCTCGTAGTGACAATACACGTGGAGGGCGAAAAGTTGCGTCAGTGGGGAAGCGCT
>JBHEKO010000241.1:0-4702 GCA_041859475.1 Candidatus Hydrogenedentales bacterium | reverse complement strand
CCACAATCGTATTCCGCTAGTTCGTCTGTTTACCGGCTCCAACCGTGCGGACGCTACGTGGTGGCGCACGTGTCCTTTGATGGTGTGCTGCTTGTCTTCGACGCGGAGAGCCAGGAGGTCGTGCGTACCGTCTCGAAACTGGAGGACGATGAAGCATGGACTATCGCCAGGAGCAACGATGATGACGCACTCTACATCACCTCGTGGCCGTCGCTCCGCACCTTCCGCTACAACGTGGAAACGGGCGATCGCACGCCTCTCCCGATCCGGCTCGGGCAGATCAAGGCGGTAGAACAAGGACGCTGGGTCCACGCCGTTGACGATCAAGACTATGTCGTGTACGACTTGCAAGAAGAACGTGAAGTCTTCCGCACCCGGCCCGCCCAGGGTGGAGACGGCATGGCCGTCTACGCGCTGACCAGTGGTCCCGACGGCAATGTCTACGGCGGCACGTATATCAACATGCATCTCTTCCGTTGCGACGCAACTTCCGGCGCCCTCCAAGACTTGGGAAAGTTCAGCCGGTGGTCGGGGCAAGTGGACAGCTTGAGTCTCGGAAGGGATGGGCGCATTTATCTGGGCGCTTACGTGCATGCCGTGATCAGCGTTTTCGACCCCGCAGCTCCATGGATACCGGGTCGCGAACCCGATTCGAATCCGCGCGAGATTGGCCCACTCGGCAAGGGCCAATACCGCACGCAGGCAAACACCCTTGGTCCGGACGGTCGCATCTACGTCGGCAGCATTCCTTCGTACAACAGCGCAACCTCCGGCGCATTCAGTATCTGCGACCCAAAGACCGGATCAATGGACGTGCAGTTGGACTTCGTACCGGGTGGAGCCGTCCAAGCACTGGTCTCCGATTCGCAAGCCGTGTACGGCGCGGGCGGCGGCGAGTTCTTCGTCTACGAACCAGCTACCGGAAAGAAGCTCTTCTCCCTGACGCGCCCCGTGACGGCGATGGCCCTCCTCCGCGACGGCTGCGTCTCCGTCTCCGGCGGAGGAACGCTGTTCGTCTACGACCGCGATCACAACACAATCTCAGCGGACGCACCCAATCCTGCGGGCGACTTCTCGCATATGTGCTCCGGCCCAAACGGTACAGTCTTTGGCGTGAACGACGGCCACGTGGCACGGGTCGGAGCCGACGGCGCGTCGGTCGAGATCCTCGCCGAGGAAGGCGGCAAGTACATCGCCACCGACAAGGTGGGGCGCGTGTACTTCGCGCGCAAATCGCACCTTTTCCGCTGCACACCTCCTCAACCCACAGGAATGCCGTGAGTTCGTTGAGAAAGCATTCAGACGTACCTGCAACTACCACGTAAAACAGGAGAAACGATTGTGACCGTAGTCGTCAGGCCAGCCGTGCTGGCCGCATGCGTCGCTTCTATCGCTCTCAACGCTTACGCGGCCGACGCGAGAAATCCATCCGCAGCAAACAAGCCGCTCCAAGATGCGGGAGTTAATCCTACAGCTCTCGTTGGCAATTTCCCGTTGTGGGATGAAGCCGTCCCGCTGCCCTCCCCCGCAAACCTCTCGTACCCGGATCAGGCCGTCGATACGGTGGTTCACCGAATGGATGACGAGTTCCGATTCTTGCACGACAATGCCATCATGTGGCACGGAGATACGCTTTTTGCTGGATGGTATAACTGCCCCGACGGCGAGATCATGGGGTCGTCGTGCATTCGCTCACGGCGATCCTCCGATGCAGGAAAGTCCTGGTCAAAGGTCGAGGTAATCGCCACAGACCAAAAAGACCAAGGCATCTACTATGTGCCGGTGACCTTTCTTTCAACGGAAGGACGGCTTCTGGCATACGTATCGAACATGGTGGGGCACGACTTGGTTACGCGCTGCGAAGTCTTCGTGCTCGACGAGACAGAGGATCGGTGGGCTTCCCACGGGTTTATCGCAGGACCCTTTCTGCCGAATTGCCCTCCAGTGCGGATGACTGACGGCAATTTCATCATGCCGGGACGCATGGCGACCAAGCCTGCGACGACGCCGGAAACCCCTGCAGTGGCGATTTCCCATGGGATGGAAGTTGACGGCCCATGGGACGTAGTGCCCATGATGACGGGGAGTTCTCGACCCTTCACGGACTTTCCCGAAAGCACCGTCTGGGTGGACGGCCCAAACATTACCGCTGTTGTTCGTGGCCGGCTGATCTTCACAAGCACCGATTTCGGCCGATCCTGGCGCGGACCATTTCGTCACAATCTGCCAGCCGAAGACAGCAAGCCGTTTGCGCTGCTGCTCAGTACCGGCCAGCGCTGTCTGTTGTGGAACTATCCACAGTCTCCTGGAACTAGCCGTCGGCTGCTAACCCTTGCAGTTAGTCGACCGGGAGAGAAGACGCTGACCGCAATGTGGAAGATTCGCGATGGTTACCTGGATACCTTGCACGTTGGGCCGGAATGGTCCTATCCCTGCGCCGTAGAGCACGAGGGCTCGCTGTACGTCATCTACACTTCGGAAAAGAAGCACAGCGTAATGACAACGATTCCGCTGAAATCACTTGAAGTGACAACAACACGTTAGCCGTTTGGCGGGCGCTTTTCGGCTGCCCCTTACCCGTCTATCTCACTTTCCGGAGTCGGCGGCGGACCACATGGCCTTCACCGTCTGTACGCTCGCCTTGGGCCGTCGATGCAAGTCGAACAAGCCATAGGCGCAACGCATTTCATAAATGCTCGTGTATTTCCTGTGCACGTCGGAATCGGCAAAACACCAAATAAAGGCCCCCGCGAAGTCCGGCTGTTTCGCAAAGGCTTCCCACTCGGTCTTGAGCAGTTCCGCTTGAAACGGCTCGCCGGGAAAGTAGGAAGTCTCCAGACCCCGCAGCGCCCATGACCCGAACTCTGTAACCAGGATTGGTTTATTCGGGTGCAGTTCGCGGAGTTGTACAAAGCGAGATTGAATGATCTCCGGGGCTGCCACCAGTCCTTTCACGTCAGGCGGGGTCACTCCAAGATACACATTCACAGAGTTGAGATCGGTCTTGTCCAGCACCACGTCCCTGGGCCACTCATTACTCGGTTCAATGATTGGACGCGTGGAGTCCAATCCGCGCGCAAACTCCACCAACTCAAGATTTCCCTTGGCCACCATCTGTGAAATCCGATCGTATTCTTTCCCCTTTTCGCGCGGGAAGATGCGATTCTCATTGCTGACGCTCCAGAAGACGATGCTGGGATGATTGCCGAGCGTGCGAATCATCTCTTCGAGTTGCGTGCGCGCCGCATCCAAGTTCTTGTTGGAGTGCCCGATTCGCCCCCACTGGTACAACGGCACCTCGCAGACGGCAAGAAAGCCCCACCGATCCAACGCGGCGTAGGTGTCGGGAGAGTAAGGGTAGTGACAACGAAGTGCGTTGGCTCCCAGGTCCTTTATCAGGGCCAAATCGCGTTCCAGCCCCATGCCCTCCGTAGTCATTCCGGAATTGGGGTAGTTCTCGTAGCGATTGACTCCCTTTATCAGGATTGGCTTTCCGTTCAACATGAGTTGATTAGCGGTGACCGTGACGGTCCGGATACCTATGGGGGATTGCCACGTGTCGCGGCGAGGATCTCCCGCGGTCTCTCTCAATTCGACCGCAAGATCGTACAGATAGGGATCGTCCGGCGACCACCGCCGCGCACCAGGGACGGGCAGGATCACTTCTGTATGCGACGATTCCGCGGGAAGGTCCATGCGTACACATCCTACTTCCGTCTGGCCTGCATCTCGTAAACGAGCGACGACATAGAACGCAGACGCGTGTTGGGAGGCTGTCGTCTCAATGCGCGCGCGCACAAGCGCGGGCTCGGCCAGGGCATCTGTAGTTACCGTCACGGACTTTATGTGCGCGCGTTCTCGTACACGCAGCCGCACGGAACGGTAAAGTCCGCCGTGATGCCACCAATCGTGGCGTTCCATGGGAACTCGCTCCAGGAGGGACTTATTGTCCACGGAGACGGCAAATACATTCTCTTCACCATAACGGAGGAGTCCGTGGATGGAGAAAGCAAACTGGGTGTAGCCCCCTTCATGCGCGCCCGCCTTGGACCCGTTCACGTACAGCACGGACCGGTAATTGGCGCCATCCGAGACAAATTCTACGTCCCGGTTCTCCCATTCCCGGGGGATAAGGACCTTCCTGCGATACCAACCTTGCCCTTCGTAACTCCACAGGTCCTCGAACTGCGTGTTCCAACTTCCGGGGACCTCGATCTTCCACCAAAGCGAATCATCGAAGCCCGGCAGTATCCACCCAAAGTGCTTTTCATCGCTGGCCACCGAGGCTGGCGAGGGACTCTCAAGTCCTTCCTGAAGAAATTCATGGTTCGTATCAATTTCTTCGAATGCGGGAAAGAAGTTCCAGATTCCGTCCAGGCTCACGGAGATTGGCAAGCCTCCCGGCGGCGACGATATCGGAGCGGCAACAGGCTCGGCCGCTACTCCAGGCAACGCCAGGGCTCCCCAAAAGACCCACAGAAACATCCGGGACATGGCCACTTCCTCCCTGCCGTGCGGGCATATATAAGACGTGTCAGTTCTTCGTGCGCAAAAAAGTGCGCGATTACCTGTCGAAAAACAGAATCGACTTCGTTCTCATGAGTGGCTCATAACGACACATCGACGAACAAAAGCACCGCCGCAAGGAAAGACAAACGGCCGCTGGCACAACAAGATGTTCGCGGCAGGGCCTCATTGATTC
>JBHEKO010000143.1:0-5039 GCA_041859475.1 Candidatus Hydrogenedentales bacterium | reverse complement strand
CAACAGGGGACGGCGGGAAACGACGTTAACATCGAATCCGCGTGGGACCAAGCCACCGGCGCTGGCGTCAACATCGCCATCACCGATGACGGACTCCAAACGGCGCACCCCGATCTTGCTGCAAACGTTCGTACCGATATTGATATCGACATCGGCTACGGCGACGACGACCCCACTCCGGATGTCGTCGGCGATGACCACGGCACGTCGTGCGCAGGCGTAGCCGCGGCGAAGGGGAATAATGCTCTTGGCGTATCCGGGGCCGCGTTCAACGCGAGCCTCGTGGGAGTCCGCCTCAACTTATTGGCAACGACCGACGCGCAAGAAGCCCAAGCATTGGGCCATCTCGTATCCTCGATTGCCCCAGCGGACCGCATGTCGATCAACAGCAATTCGTGGGGACCCGCGGACGATGGAGCCACCCTTGCTGCCCCCGGCCCCTTGGCCGCGCTCGCCATCCAAAACGGCATCCAAAACGGACGCGGAGGACTCGGCACGATCTATGTCTGGGCCGCGGGTAATGGACGGCAATTCTCCGACAATGTCAATCTCGACGGCTATGCGTCCAGCCGCTACACCATCGCCGTGGGCGCAAGCGGTGCGAACGGGCTCTACTCCTACTACAGCGAACCCGGATGCTCCATGTTGATAAGCACCCCTTCGAGCTGGACTGGCGGCAAAATCACAACGACGGACCGCACCGGTGCTGACGGGTATTCGGGTAGCGACTACACAAACACCTTCGGCGGCACCTCTTCCGCTACACCGTTGGCGGCTGGCATCATCGCCCTCATGCTCGAAGAGAACCCCGCTCTCACCTGGCGCGACGTCCAACACATTCTCGTGAACACTGCGTTTCGGAATGACCCAGCCGACCCCGATTGGCAGGTCAACGGTGGCGGTCTCTATTACAACCCTTCCTATGGCTTCGGTCGCATTGACGCGGCAGCGGCCGTGAACGCTGCCTCCTCCTGGACCAATGTCGCCGCCTATGCCACGCCCCTATCTGCATCGAAGGCAAGTGTCGCCGCGATTCCTGATTTCAACACCACCGGAATTACCCAGTCCCTCAAGGTGACGGGGAACTATGGCTTTGAAGCGGAACACGTCGAAGTCACCGTCAACATCACGCACCCTTACCGCGGGGACCTGCACATCTTCCTTACGTCTCCCAGCGGGATGGTCTCCGAACTCATGACCCGGCGCTTGGATCCCGGTGACAATTACAGCAATTGGGTCTTCACATCCGTCGCCCACTGGGGCGAGAATCCTATCGGCACATGGCAGTTGCGAGTCGCCGACGAGGCGCAAGATGACACCGGTTCCCTGAATTCCTGGTCCATCCAAGTTCATGGCACCGCCGCTGCTGATGGAGACGCCGACTTCATCCCAGACTTCATGGAAGGCAACGGCGACCCCGACAACGATACCATCCCCAATTACCTCGACCCGGACAGCGACGGCGACGGCATCTCCGATCTCATCGAAGGCATCGAAGATCCCGACAACGACACCATCCCCAACTACCTCGACCTGGATAGCGACGGCGACGGAATCAACGACAGCGTCGCGGGCGGGGCGGACCTTGACGGCGACAGCATCCTTAACTTCCTCGACCCCGACGCCGACGGCGACGGCATCTCGAACATCATCGAACAATCCGCAATCGAAGGCGCCAACGTGGACAACGATGGTGCCCCTAATTTCCTGGATGTCGATTCGGACGGCGATGAAGCCTACGACGAATTCGAAGTCGCGCAAGGTACGAATCCCTACGATCCCTTGGACACCCCCGCCTTGCCGCAACGGGGATGGCCCGCCGCAATTGCGATACTCGTGCTGGGGACCGTCGTCCTCTACGCGCGCAAGACGGCAAACCGCGCACATGCGCGAATGAGACAATAGGAAATTGCCTCCCGGATTTGGGTACCGGGAGGATTGAAGGTTCGGGCCTGGGAGTCGCGGGCGAATTGCCGCTCGCGAGGTGGGTAGGTATACCGTGCGAATCGAAACGCCAAGGCTAATTCTACGCGATTTCACCTTCGACGACGTGGAAGCCGTGCTCGCCTATCAATCGACCGAAGATTACCTGCGTTACTATCCCTGGGAGTCGAGAAGCCGCCTCGGCGTCGAAACGCTCGTCGAACGCTTCATCGGATGGCAACACGAGCGCCCCAGAACCCGCTACCAAGTCGCCATCACCCTCAAGTCCGGCGAAGCGCTCATCGGCTGTTGCGGCGTGCGCACCACCTCTTCCGACAACAGCGAAGGCGAGTTCGGCTGCGAACTGAATCACGAGTACTGGGGCCGCGGCTATGCCCTCGAGGCGAGCCGCGCCATCATCGATTTCGGATTCGCCGGTTTGGGCCTACACCGCATCTACGCCGAATGCATCGCCGAAAACCAAGCCTCCATCCGCCTGTGCGAAAGCCTCGGCATGCGCCAGGAAGGCCTGTTTAGAAGCCGCGCCTGGATGAAGCACCGCTGGTGGGACTCCTCCATCTGGGCCGTCCTCGCCGAGGAATGGAACTCTCCCGAAGCGGACACGAGCGCCTTGGATACCCATACCCTCTCGTGACCGGCCCCCTTGCAACCATCCAAGGTAGGGTGCTTTCGCCGAAAGCGCCTCAACGGCGAAGCGCATGCCGTAGCATCGGTTCCAACTCGGGCCATGCAAAGCGGTACCCCGATTCAATCAACCGCCCGGGCCGTACCCGCGTACTCGCCAACAGCATCTCATCGGCCATTTCGCCCAGTGCCAACCGTATCGCGAATGCAGGCACGGCAAACAACGTCGGACGCGACAGCACGCGCCCCAACGCCTTCGTCAATTCCGCGTTCGTCGCCGGATTCGGCGACACAAGATTCACAGGGCCCGCAATCCGTGCGTCGTCCAACACATGCAAGATAGCCCCCACGGCATCATCCAGCGCAATCCAGCTCATGTACTGCCGGCCATTCCCAATCGCGCCGCCGAGTCCCAACCGAATAGGCGCGACCATCGCCTTCAACGCGCCGCCTTTCTCGGACAACACGACGCCGAAGCGAAGATTCACGACGCGGCATCCAGCTTCCGCGGCAGGGCGCGCCGCCTCTTCCCACTTACGGCAAACGTCCGCGAGAAACCCCTTGCCGGGCGTGCCCGTCTCATCCACCACGCGCTCGCCGCAATCGCCGTAGATTCCAATCGCCGACGCGCACAGCCACGTCTTCGGCGGGTCTTCCATCCCTGCAATCGTGCGCGCCAGCAACGAGGTGCTCGCGATGCGGCTCTCTAGTATGGAAGCCTTGCGCGCCGCCGTCCATCGCCCGGACGCAACGCTCTCTCCCGACAGGTGAATGACTGCGTCCGCCCCGCGCAACGCCGCCGCATCCAACATGCCCGTCGCGGGATTCCATTCGATTTCAGATGCGGCATTCGAGGGGGAGCGGCGAACCAGGCGCACGGCCTCATGGCCCGCCGCCGCAAGCGACGAAACAAGCGCGGCCCCTATCAACCCGGATGCACCGGACAACACGATTCGCATCGCACGTTCCTGCCGTTAGTTGGGGAAGCTCTCGCCGACCGCCTGTTCCGCCGGAGGAATCGCAAAGTGCCACAGCACAATCAGCCATTCCCCATCGCGCTTCTCCAGCACCACCGTCAACCGGCCCGGAAAACGATCCGTCTCCCCTTCGATAGTCGCGAGAAACGTCAAGTCGCACGCCACCCACGCCACCGATCCACTGCCCGAGATCTGCATCCACCCATACTCGAACGATGCCGCGTCCGACTGCTGCCAATCGCGGTCGATCTGATCGCGCACCTGCACCGGCCCGACGCGCCGTTCGTCCGGACCCGAGCCCAGCACCACGACATCGGGGTCGCAAGCAACCATGCCCATCACCGCGTCCATGTCGCGCCGCTCATACGCCCCCGCGAATCGGTCGAGCGTGGCCCGCACTTCCGTCGCTGTCTTTGGATCGGCCCTCATAGCATCTCCCCCGTGGTTTTGCGCACTCAGCAGTAGGGATAGTACTCGTAGAACTTCACATGATATTGCCGCAACAATTCGCCGATTCTTGCGGCCATAGCGCGATCGCCGATCGCATCAAGCCAACTCGAATCGACGACTACGCCATCGGCATCGTGTTCCAGTAGCGCCCGGACTGCCGCGGGCGAACCACATTCAATGGCTATATGCAAAGGTGATTTCGCATACCAAACCGATTTGGTTGCAGCTCCGCCTTGCAGGAGAAGCGAAACCATTTCCGCGTCATCCCGCTGGACGGCTTTCGCGAGAAGGCCCCGGTGATCGGACAGGAAACTGCGCATAGACTCGTCCTCGACCTGATCGCGAACCAATCGAGCTGTCTCCAGATCCCCTCGCATTACCGCCATGCACAACAGACAGGTGTGCGGCGTTGACCCGGAAAACCCGTCAGGGTCGGCTCCCTTGCGAACGCCACGCCGGACGTCGTCCCACTCTCCATACTTGAGTCCGTTGCGCACGAGCGCGTTCGCCTCGGCCACCGTCATGGGCAATCGATCGGTTGTGTAGAGCACATGAAACACGCCCAGCGACACAAGAATTGCCGCGAGACAAAACTCCGCTGCCAGATAGCGTGTTGACATCGGTTGCTTCTCCATGCTTCCGTCTATCTCACTTCGTCATTCTAGCACAGCAACGCTATAAAGAAATGTGGCGCACCCCCCTCGGGAGATGCGCCACATCTGGCTCTTCATTGCGCAATCTGCCTTACTTCGTGGGCACAACCTTGTCGTAATTGGGCTCGTTCTTCGCCGCACCCTCGCCCATCACCCACTTCGCCGCGTCCATCATGACATTCTGGAAATCCGGATTCGTCCATACGTCTTCGCGATGTCCCATCCCGTTGAAGTACACGCGCCCTTTGCCCACCTGGCTGCACCACACGATGGGGTACGCCGGCACGTTGTACATTTCCTGCTTGCTTCGCTCCTCGCCGGGATCGAGCAACGCCAGCACATGCATGTCCTTCCGATTGAAGTTGATGAACGTGTACCACTCATCCTGGAT
>JBHEKO010000660.1:0-6248 GCA_041859475.1 Candidatus Hydrogenedentales bacterium | reverse complement strand
TCAAGGTGGAGAGTGGCCATGTATAGTGTTGGCCAGATCGCAGTGAGTGCGCCGCAAGGATGGGACAAGAGCAGCGAAACGGCGCGGGCTAAAACCTCTGTGGGGGGTCTTGCCACGAACAGCGAAGACAAGCCCGTTGACGGAGAAGACCTGCACGACATCGCCGCGGTGCTCTCCGGCGACGCGGATTCCTATGAGCGGTTGATTCGCCGGTATCAAGGGACGTTGGCCGCGTACATGTGGCGTTTCTCGCGCAATCCGGCCGTGTGCGAAGAGCTCGTGCACGAGGCGTTCGTGCAGGCATACTTCAGTCTGCGCACGTACCGGGCGAGCGCGCCGTTCCTGCACTGGTTGCGCAAGATCGCCACCCGTGTGGGGTATCATCATTGGAAGAAGGAGGCGCGCGAGCGGGCGCATCGGAAGATCGAGGCGGAAGACTACGCGTACACGTTGCCGCTTTCGCGGGGCATCCGGACGGAAGCCGAGGACAAGGGCGATGAATTGCACCGGATCCTCGACGGATTGAATCCGCGCGATCGGTTGGTGCTTACGCTACTCTATCTGGAGGAGCTCGACACGCGGCAGATCGCCTCCGCGACGGGATGGAGTCATTCGCTGGTCCGTGTGCAGGCGTTTCGCGCACGCAACCGCTTGAAGAAATTGTTGGAGGATCGGGAAAGGAGGAAGCGAGATGGAAGGCCCGGACTCATTTGATGAGTTGGTAAAGCATTCGCGTCGCGCGGCCCCTCCGGCATTCGACGTGAGCGGCAGGGTCATGCAGAGCATCCGCATCCGCGAAGACGAGAATCGCGGCGGAATCGAACGCGACTTGAGGTGGGAAGCGATCGTGGCGGTGGCCGCGGCCGCGATGGTGCTGTTGCCGGCGCTGAGCGCGTGGCAAACGCTGGTCAGTCCGATGACGGCCCTGTTCGGGTCGATACAGGCGGCGCTATGAGCGGGGAAGAGAAGACGGCGGCTGTTCCTGTCCCGGAGGCGGGGCGTGTGCGCCCCCGGCGCGTAACCTCTATCCTGCTGGGCCTGGTGATTTTCGGGTCGGGAGTCTTGGTTGGAGCGGGCGCGGCCGTGCTGACGATCCACGCGGTTGTGACGCATCGATTCCAGCATCCCGAGGATGCATTCGTGAAAATTGTGGAGCGGATTGACCGCGACCTTCATTTAACGCCAGAGCAGCGCAAGAAGGTTGAGGACGTGATCTCGAAGAAGCAGCGCGAGTTCTTTGCATTGATCTCGGAAGGGCAACCCAAGATGGAGGCCCACCTGCAATCGGTCCGCAACGAGGTCGCCGCGGTGTTGGACGAAAAGCAGGCCGCGATGTGGAAAGAGCAATTCGACACGATGCACAGCAGCCTGATGCCGCCGTTTCTCCCGCCGCCCGACCATTTCGGTTCGCCTCCCCCGGAGCCCCGCTAGATAGCATATTGCATGCCCACTGCCTACTTTGAGTTGGCGCTTGCAGTACACACAATTTTGTGGGATTATGTGTACGAATGGGAGACGGCAACAATGGGCAGAACCAATATAGTCCTCGATGACAGTTTAGTCTTGGAGTGCCAGAAGGTCACTGGCATCAAGACGCGGCGGGCGCTTGTCGATCACGCGTTGCAGGAGTTGCTTCGGCGGGAACGCCAAAGAAGAATCCTAAAATTGAGGGGACGCGTGAAATGGGAGGGCGATCTTGATGAGTGGCGGAAAGGGCGTAACTCAAAGTGACCCTTGTCGACACAAGCGTCTGGGTGGACTTCTTCGCCGGCAGGTCTAGTCCGCATGTGGCGACCCTTGAAGCATTGATTGTTGACGAAGATATCTGCCTTTGCGGAGTAGTTCTTACCGAAATCCTTCAAGGAATTCGCGACGACAAGGACTATCGGGCAACCCGAAGGTATTTGGAACCATTGACCATTTTGCCCATGACGAGCAAGACGTTCATTGCAGCAGCAGATCTTTATCGCTTGCTTCGACGACGGGGAGTGACGGTTCGGAAGCCTATCGATTGCATGATTGCCGCGACCGCAATCGAGCATGGGGTTGAACTCTTGCAGAATGACCGGGATTTCGCCGGTATCGCAAGACACTGCGAATTGACGTTAACCGCCTACCGTCCGTGACATGGAATACGCGCTTCATGAAGCTAGTCATTTCCCCCAGCCCGGCATGCCCAATTCGGTAAACACGGCCGTGCCGTTCAGGAAGTAGGCGCTGATCCAGAAGACGGTCCAGTCTTCGACGTAGCCGCCGCGCAATCCCTCGACACTTGCCGCTTTGCTGCGTTGGGTGTCGTTGGTGAGTTGGGGTTGTTCGCCTTGGCTGCCTTGGGCATCGATGAGCTGGCTCTGCCCAGACACGGCGGTCCAGCCGCGCTTCGGAGATAGGACGGATCGACTGGATCCGACGGAGCGGTCTTATGCTGGGGAAGAGCAACGCATTCCGTTCACCATTTCGCTGACAAGCCGGACGCGCTCGATGTCGCCGACGGGAGAGATCTCATCCGAGATACCGAGGATGAGATTTGGCGCGAAGTACTCGATGCATTTGCGGGTGTTCGTAATGAGGCTGTCGAGCGGTTCGTCCGGCAGGAAGTCCGTGCAGGGAATTCCGTCGATCATGATACGGTCGCCGAGGGCGTCGCGGACTTCTTCCAGCGTGACGTCGCCTTGGGGGACGGGGGTGATAGCCTCGAAACCATCGAAGCCGCAATCGCGCGCGTAGGGCAAGAGTTGTTTGCAGTCGCCGTCCCAATGGGGATAGGTCTTCTTGCCCGCGGCGTGGAGGCGATCGTTGCGGCGCTGGTATTCGGGCAGCACCCAACGCTCGAATACGGGCGGCGCGCAGAGGGCCTGGTGGACGTTGTCGCCGAAATTGACGATCTCTATCGGGCTTTGGCACACGACGTCCAACAGGGCATCGTCGGTTTCGTTGATGACGCGGATAAGGTGCTCCACTTCGCCGGGGTATTCGTAGAGCGACGTTACGCCGAACTCGAAGCCCATGTAATCGATGACGAGCCGCATGATATTGATGCGCGAGATGTAGATGCACGGGGCGGCGCGGTCGCCGATGCGCGCACAGGCATCCTCGAAGTGCTGCATATCGAAATGGATTCGGCGGTGCTCCAAGCGCCACTCCATGACCCGCATATCGCCGGGGGTGACGACAGGAAACTTCTTCGTGTGAAACGCGTCGCTCGTCCGTTCCTTCACCGTCACGAGTTCGCCCACGGGCGTCCGGACGATCTCGGTGCTGGTTGGCCCTTCCTCGTAGGTTTCGATGGCCACCGAATCGGCATCCACGATGGCGATGCAATCGTTGAACGCCCAATAGGGCCGCACGGAACAGCCCAGGTCGTCGAAGACTTCGAGCATCGACAAGTCGCGGTAGCGGTCGGGGAGCGTCCCCAGGCGTTTGTTGGTCTCGTACCAATGCTCGATGCGCGGTTGCCAGAGGATTCCGTCCGTGGGTTCGCGCCGGAAGATGCGTTGGTGGCATTCTTTGAAAGTCATGGGGAAATCTCTTCCAAGAAGTGTGTATTCAGGGTAGAACTATCGGCCTTTCCGTGCAACTATGGCTATCGAGGCTGTCTCCAGCCGGAATCGAAATTGGCAGAGTAGGAAAGAAAATCCATTGCCAAATTTCGGGTCTGGTGATACAGTAAGGGTGTCGGCAGGAGTAGCGTAGCGAGAGTGCAAAAAGCGCACGTCCTTTTGCGGACGATTGTGCAGCCCCTGTGCAGCGACCAGCGTATGGAGAGTCCTCTCGACGATGCTCCTGCCGGTGTTGTGAGCAGTCAAAATCGATAGAAAACGAAGCGGCCCTTGCGAGCATCTCGCGAGGGCCTTTTGCGTTGCGGCTTGGTACGGTCCTATTCGCGGAGACGGTCGCGCATGAGCGCGGCAACGGCCTCGGGGGGGGTCGAGCCGACGAGACGCTGAAGCTCGTTGATGGACTGGGGCCGCTGCTTCATGCGGAGATCGGTTTCTTCCTTCACTTTCTTGTCCCTGGTCTGTTTCTGCATATCGAGAATCGCGCGAAGCATGTTCTGGCGGCTGATGCGGCCAATGGGTTTTCCGTTTTCGAGGACGGGCAACACCGCGAAGTTGGTGGCGAGGAATTCACGAGCAACGGTAAACAGATCCATCTCGGGAGCGACGGTGTGCTTGACCTCCGACATGTAGTCGGCGACGGCTCCGGTGGCGAGTTCGCCATAGGTGCTGTTGGTGAGGACGCGCAGGCAGTCTTTTTCGGTGAGGATGCCGAGCAGGCATCCTTCGCTGTCGATTACGGGCGCTCCCGATGCCTTCTTTCGGGTCAAGAGATCGATGGCTTCGTAGACATCCATTTCCGGTCGCAGTACGGCATACCATTCGGACATACAATCGCGCGCAATGGGTACTCGTTTCATGCTCATCCCTCCATCTTTGTGGAGTCACTGCGGCTTGCTGACTGACCTTGCAGCATCAGTATACCAGACAGAAACGAGAATTGGGATAAAACATGGGGTTGAGCCCCGTAACCTATTGGTAAATCTTGGGCTCCGGTTGTCTTTTGATGGGGCTGAGAATACACTATCGGCAGCCGTTTTGGGCCTGATTCCGGTTGAGCGATCCAAACCAATAGGTGTATTACCATGTCTGCTTCCGAACGTTGCGAACTGTTCTTGCACGAAGTCCAAAATCACCTGCGCGACGAACTCCTGCCGTTCTGGCTGACCCACGGGGTCGACAAGGAGTACGGCGGATACTTGACCTACCTCGACCGCAATGGCGTGCCTACGGGCGAGACGGTGAAGACGCATTTGTGCCAGACGCGGTGCATTTACACGTATTCCTCGGTGCACCGGTCCGGGTTTGGGCGCGGCGAGTTTCTGGATATTGCGCGGCAAGGTGTGGATTTCATCATCGACCATTTCTGGGACGACGCCCACGGCGGGTGGTTTTGGACGGCGGCGCAGGACGGCACGCCGATCAACCGCAGCAAGCTGACCTACGGGCATTCGTTTGCCATCTATGCGCTGAGCGAATACGGGATGGCATCGGGCGATCCGCGCGGCATCGAGTGGGCCGTGAAGACGTACGAGATTTTGCAGTCGCTGGCGGCAGACAATTGCCACGGCGGCTACTACGAGTTCCTGGAAGAGGACTGGTCGAAGAAACGGCCCGGCAAATACGGCGGCGACCGCAAGTCGTTCGACGTGCACATGCACCTCATGGAGGCGTTCACGAATCTGTACGAGGCGACGGGCGCGCGCATCTATCGCGAGAAGACGATCGAAGTGATCGACCTGATCTTCAAGCGCATCCTGAATCCGCAATATGGATTGGGCATGGCGCAGTTCGCCATCGATTGGACGCCGCTGCGGCAGATACTGTTTGCCGACGTGTGGGGATCGGATCGCGACGTGGACGACGAGGCGCGGCCTCTGGACAACACCAGCTACGGGCATAACATCGAGTTTGCGTGGTTGCTGCTGCACTCCATCAAGATACTCGATTTGGATATCGAGCGGTTCAAGGAGCCGTTGAAGAAGATCTTCGAGCACGCCTACAAATACGGCGTGGATTGGGAGCACGGCGGTATCTATTGCGAAGGCCCCTTCGACGGGTCCGCCCGCGAGCGCAACAAGGAGTTCTGGCAGCAGTCCGAGGCGCTGACAGGGTTTCTTGACGCCTATCTCGTCACGAAAGACGAGAAGTATATCGACGCCTACGAGAACATTCACCGCTTCGTGATGGACAAGGTGATCAATCATCCCGTGGGCGAGTGGTTCCCGCTATTCGACGAGAACAACAATTTGCTCTGGGACTACATGGCGCACGCGTGGAAGATCAATTACCACACGGTGCGCTCGATGATCTTGTCCGAGGCGCGGCTGATGAAGATCGTAGGGTAGCGTTGCGTCTTAAGGCGCGGCCTCTTCCGCGGTTCCCGTATTCGCGACGGCTTGAGCGCAATCGAGCATTTCTGCACGGAAGGCGTTTATGGTACCGTCGTTGTTGGTGAAGTCGATGGCGTCGCGGCCGAGTCCTACGCGGACTTCCTCATAACTCGGGTCGATCATACGCGGAAGGCTTGTATCGAGCAGGTGTTGGATCTTCCCGCGCAATTCGTCCGGTAGTTTCTGCGGCGCGGACTCGTCGATCCGGCTTCGCAACGCAACCAGAATGCGGTAGTCTTCGATGCCTTCGCGCACGGCTTCCCATCGGCGGCTCGTCACGGGCTTCAGCTTGCCTGGG
>JBHEKO010000600.1:0-12332 GCA_041859475.1 Candidatus Hydrogenedentales bacterium | reverse complement strand
TGTCGGCTGACGTATCGCCCGAAGTCGACGAGTTGACGAGCGACCGCCGCCGCTTCGAGCAGATTCTTATCAACCTGCTCAACAACGGTTTGAAGTTCACCGAGGAGGGCCACGTCCGCGTCGAGTGCGCAGTCGATGGGCAGACGCTCGTGACGCGCGTGGTAGACACGGGTATCGGAATCAAGCCCGAAGATATGGGGAAACTGTTCCAGGCGTTTCAGCAAGTCGACGTGGGGCTTACACGCAATCATGAGGGGACCGGACTTGGCCTGTCCATCTGTAAGCGGCTGATTGAGAAGATGGGTGGCCGGATCTGGGTCGAGAGTGAATGGGGCGCCGGAAGCGTCTTTACGTTTACGCTCCCCATCGTTCACGAGTAGGAGAAGAAAATGAAGCGGAAAGTGCTGATCATCGAGGACAACGAACAGAATCTCTATCTGGTTTCGTTCATCCTCGAAAGCAACGGCTACGAGATTGTTCAGGCGCGGGACGGTTTGGAGGGAATCGAACTGGCAGGCCGGCTGAAACTGGATCTTATCCTCCTGGACATCCAGTTGCCGGGAATGGATGGCCACCAGGTCGCCCGCGTACTGCGAAGCAATCCGGCGCTCGCGAACGTGCCTATCGTGGCGGTAACAAGTTACGCCATGGTCGGCGACCGCGAACTCGCGCTTGCCGCCGGTTGTACGGGCTATATCGAAAAGCCCATCAATCCGGATACCTTTGTGGCCGACGTCGAGCGGCATTTGGCGAAGAACGCGTCTCCAGAAGAAAGCGGCAACGATTAACCCACTCTTTCGGGCACATCAGCACGGGAGTGGTCGCGATGTAAGTGGGGCCACCAACGGAGTCGAAGCGAGACGACACTCAAGCGGCTTTGAACATGTTCGAAAGGTCTCGCCGCCGCAATCAAACGCGCGCCGCCTACACGTCTTCCAACGGCACATCCAGATTGGGTTTGTCTTCGTAGCCGTGATAATCGAAGTGCCACCATTCCGTTGGAAAGGGGATGAACCCGTGGCGGGCCATGGCTTTCTCCAAGACCGCACGGTTGGCGATGGCCTCTTGGGGGAGGTCCATGTAGTCGCGGTGGGCGCGCTCCGTGAAATCGTCGTACTCGGTGGGCATGGGCACGTCGTGGCCGTTTGCGTCCACGAGGGTCAAGTCGACGGCATACCCGCGGTTGTGCCGCGAGCCTTTGGCGGGATCGGCGACGTAGCGCGGGTCGGGCAAGATTGCCCAGAACGCGCGTTGTACCGAGAGCGGGCGGTAGCCGTCGAACACCTTTAGCCCAAATCCTTGCGTGCGCAGATCGGCTTGCACCTTGGCAAGCGCGAGCGCGGCGTCCTTGATGAGGAAGCAGCGCGCGACGGGGTACACGGTCTTGCTGGTAAAGTTGTTCGGCGTGGCGTACCGGATGTCGAGGGCGATATCGGGGATGACCTTCACCAACTCGATCAGCTCGGGCTGCGCCGGTCCAACAATCGGCGCGGGCGCGGTGTGGCACCCCAGTGCCAGGCCAAGCGCGACGAGCAACAGCATCGGCACGCGCCCGAGCGTTTGCGAGGTCTTCCTGCCTTTCACCGCTTGCATGATGCGCGTCCTCTCCTTAGTCTGCGGTTCCCTTTGGGCTGAACCGCAGCACGTGTTTCGCGTGCCGCGCGATCTGTTCCGGGGTCATTCGGATAGACCGGTATTCGCCTTTCATGAACAAGCCGGCCTGATCGCCGTAATGCGGGCTCATGAAGTTACCGGAATTGCCGGTCGGCAACACGGTCTGCGCCTCGTCGGGATGCGCGAAATCGATCAAGCGCCGCGTGGACGGACCCGCCACCACGCGGTAGTCGTGTTGTCCCGCCGGATAGAGCATGTTGTTGACGATCTGTGAGCCGCCCGACGCCGGGAACGGTCCAATATTGAATATCTTGTCCAGCAGCGGCAGATGTCCGAAGGGGTGTTTGAACTCCATGACGTGGAGGCGGCCCCACGTCCACGTGGACACGTCGTCGCCGAATTGCGTGCGCAGCCGCGTGACCGCATCTTTGAAAGCGGCAATGACGATCTCGTCCCGCGTCTCTTTCTCGGACGTGTTGACGTTGTCCCAGAACTCGGAGTCTGGGTCGCGCACGAAGTCCTTGAAGAAATTCCAATGGTCGGCGAGAATTCCGTAGGGCTTCATCTGCTTGTCGCCGATTTCGTCGCCCACGCCCAGGTACAGCACGGAATCGACCCAGTTCTGATAGATTGCCCCGCCTACCGACATGACCCCGTGCGAACCGTCCCAGGATTCGAGTACCGCCACCACCTCGTTGTCGATCGGCACAAAGTCGCGCGACGACTTCTTCACCGTCTCCAGCAACGCTGGCAACACGGTCGACTTCGCCTGAATCGTGTCGTCGAACTGCACCGCCTTCAGCGCCTCGACCGTCCAGTCCGAGCGTTGTCCGACCAGCTCTTCGATGCGCGCGGCCCGGTCGGTCGGTTGCCAGTAGCCCTGCAACGTTACGTCGGGCGCGAGGGGTTTGACCGTGCTCATGTTGTTTGCGGTGACGATGTAGCCCCAGGCGGGATTCTTGAGATGCGGGTTCTGCTCGAAGGGGAGATAGCCCAGCACTTCGTCTTTGCCCGACCCGCCGTCGAGCAGGCGCTTCGGGTTCACCGTCGGCGCGTGCTTCACGATCCGGCCGGCCGCCCACCACGCGATGTTCCCGTCTTTGTCCGCGTAGGAGATGTTGACCCCCGGCGAAGTCACCAATGCCACGGCCTCCGCGAAGCGATCGTAATCCCGTGCGTGCCCCATTTTGTAGAAGGCCATGAGGTCCGTGTATTCGAGGTGCTGCCACACCCACGACAAGGCCACCGGAGGCCCTTCATAGCCATACGCGCCGCTCAGGAAGTCGGTGATTACCGGACCGTGCGGCGTGACGCGCACCTCGCAGGTCTCGTCTTTCGCAAACCGCACGCGGATCGTCTCGCGAATGGTCTCCGCGTCCACCCATTCGCCTTTGTACTTCACCTTGCCCGGCTCGTCGGGTTTGAACTCCTCGACGAACAGGTCGATGTCGTCGTTCGCGAACATGGTCAGCGCCCAGCCCCGGTCGCCGTTGTGACCCAACAACGCAATGGGAATGGGCGGGAAGTAGTAGCCGTAATTCTCGTAATCGCCCGCTTTCACGTGCGCCTCATACCAGATGCTCGGATTCGTGAAACCGATGTGCGGATCGTTCGCCAGAATCGGTTTGCCCGACGCCGACCTTGAAGGGCCAAGAACCCACGAATTGCTCCCGAACGACGCCCCGAAGTGCTGCGAGAGCCACCCCAATGGCTCCAGAAATGCCTGCAATTCGTTGAGGTCTCCCGGAGGAATCGGCGCAGGCGTGGGGGCTGGAGTGGGTGCAGGAACGGGAGTGGGTACAGGAACGGGAGTGGGGGCAGGAACGGGAGTGGGGGAAGGCATGGGAGTGGGGGATTCCTGCAACCTTCCCTTCACATAAGCCTCGGCCTCTTCCAATGACTCCATGATCGTGACGGGGATCTCCTTGGAGTATCCCGGAAACATCGCGTCGGTGTTCTTGTCGGGAAAGCGCTGCGCGAGGATCGACGCCAATTGGTCTTCCCGCAGCCCATCCGCGAAGGTGATCGGCAACAGCGCCGCCACCGACATGCAGTCTACCTTCGTGAACGGACGCTCCGGGATATGCAGTGCCTTGAACTCGAAGGGCAGTGGGCCGTCTTTCATAAACCGGTTGACGCCAGCGACAAACGCATCCAGCGACGCCAGTAGCTCCGGAGGGGTGCGTTCCGAATGGAGGAAGTGCTCTTCCGCGTTGGCCCGAAGGCGGAACGACCGCATCACGCGGTCAACCTTGACCATTCGTGGCCCCAGCACCTCTGCCAATTCTCCTAGCGCCACCCGCCGCAGCAGTTCCATTTGGAAGAGACGGTCCTGCGCCATCGCGTACCCCAGCGCGAAATACGCGTCCGCCTCCGTCTCCGCGACGATATGCGGTACGCCCCACTCGTCCCGCGTGACGGTTACCGGCGCGGTGAGTTCCGGGGCGGTAATCGTGCCGTCCAACGCGGGCAGGCTGGTCCGGGCTTGCCAAACGAGCCAGGCAACGACGATGATGATGAGCAGCAAGGCAACCTGGCATAGCCGCTTGAGACCCCGAAATACTCGGCGAATGAATCCGTGTTTTCTGACTGGTGATCGTTCGATCTGCGTCATGGCGTACTCCGGAATGGTTGTCGGTGTAGGCACACCCTAGAGCAGGGACTCGTGGTTCGTCAATCTCCCCGCTCCAGACATGGTTTTGTCCGCCCCGTGAATACAACTCCATGACGGACGCTTGGTTGGGCGTCGCAGGCCCGAATGAACAGGCAGGTGATATGGCCGGACAGTTGACAGAGCAGCAGGCCTCGGAGTTTCTGGATGCGGTCGAGAAACACCGGGACGAATTCTATCGCTACGTGGTGCGCACGGTGTGGGACACGGGCGTCGCGGAAGACGTGTTTCAGTCGGCCATTCTGGCGGCCTACGAGAACTATCATCGATTCACGCCCGGCACCAACTTTCGGGCCTGGGTCTACCGAATCATCACGAACAAGTGCTTCGTTGCCAACCGCGAGACGGCCAGGACGCCCACGCCCTTGGAAAACGTCGAGGCGGGACTCGTCGCCGTGGGCGAGCAACCGGGCTATGGCGACGTGCTCAACGATCCGGCCGTCTTTCTCGAACAATGCGGCGATGAAGTCAACCAGGCGTTCCGGCGGTTGTCGACGGCGGAAAGGGCCTGCATTCTGCTCCGCGGGGTGGAGCGGTTTTCCTATCGGAATATCGCGGACATTCTCGAAATGCCGGTGGGGACGGTCATGACGCACCTTTCGCGAGGCCGTGCGAAGTTGCGGCAGGATTTGCTGGCATACGCCCGGGAAAACGGGATTGTGCGGTCCTTTCCCCGGCTTGTCCCTCGGGAAGATCAGGGGGAAGAAATACGAAGAGAGAGGGGGGCGCAGTAATGAGCACGGCGAACGACAGAATGTGGTCGGCCTATTTGGACGGGGAACTCGGCGCTTCGGAGGCGTCGGAATTCGACCGCGGATTGACGGTTTCCGAAAAGCGGCGGATGGCCGGCGAGGTTGTGCTCGAACGGGCGTTGGCCGACGTTCTCGGAAGAGGTGCGACTTGTCCGGACGCCGTTTGGACGCGGCTGCGCGAAACGGTTCAAGCTGATGCCAAACCCGAGCCGCAGAAGGCGCCATCCACGTGGCCCTCATGGGGCAGGATGTTGGCAGTGGCTGCGGTCGTCGTATTGACGGTCGCTGGCCTTGTCGTGAAGACCCGAAGCCAGCACGGCGATTTTGTCCTCATGGCGGAAAAGAGCACCGAGCAACTTCAGCAGGCTTCGCGTGTACGTGGCAACTCCCTTGAAGATATAAACGAATACGTGCATGAGAATGGATTCGCGTTCGACGTTCTGCCAATCGACAACGACGGATCGCGCCATCACTGGCGTGAACTGCTTGGCGCCCGTGAGAGTCGCTACCGCGGGGAAAAGGTTATGGAACTGTTCTTCGACTGCTGCGGCAAACCCCTCAAAGTGGTTGTGGCCCCCAAGAACGGCGCCGCCGCCCGACACATCGGCGAGGCCCTGGCCCGGGGAGAACTCCAGGCGTCCCGCCCGGCCGGCGAATACGTGACTGCTTTGGTTGGCCGTCACAGGGCCACTGCACTGCTCGACCTCGTGTCCGCCGAATCCGAGGAAGAAGTCGGAAAAGCCTGACCTCCAAGGCAGCCCCAGGCTCTCTCACATCTCACGCCGCCCATTTGAGGTATGAATGCGCGATGTGTCACTATTGGCGTCTGCGGTTTCTTTGTAGTGCAATCGGCGTGAGGCGATCGTTCACAGACGCAACCCCCGAAGCCTCCAGTGGAACTGCTCCCAGCCCATTCCTTCCGCCATGCGGGTTTAAACGCGAGCCCGAGCCGAAGACCCGAATGGGACCACGATTTCGACAGAGGACAACGAAGTGGAACTGTATAAATTCGCCATTCAACACGATTGGGCCGTGCTCCTGCCCATCGCCGTATGCTCCATGCTCGCCCTGGGCGTGACCATCGAACGGACCTGGTATTACCTGTACAACAAACGGGTTCTGGGAGACGTTGGCGAGTTCATCTACGAACTGGAACAGGAACTCGACAAAGGGATTGAAAGCGCCCGCGCCTTTGCCTCGCGAAAAGGCGGCGTGGTCGGGCAGGTCGCGGAAGAGGGAGCGAGAATCGCCGCCCAACATCCCGACCGCTTCGAGACGATGTTCGACGTGGCGTCGTCGTTGGCGACCCGCAAGCTGGACCAGAATCTCTCCATCCTCGGTACGATTGCGACGATCTCGCCGTACTTGGGGCTGTTCGGAACCGTCGTGCGAATCCTATACACCTTCGGCGAGTTGGCCCGAACGACGGGCAACAGCACGCCCGACATCATGTTCGGCATCGGCTCGGCGTTGATCGCCACCGCTTTCGGCTTGGGCGTCGCCATTTTCGCCGTTACCGTGAACAATTACTTCCACACCGCCGTGGACCGGTTTGTGAACGATTTCGACCTCATCAAACTGGTGTATCTCGGCGCGCTGGGAGTCGTCCCCAAATCCGCGGATCGTAGAAAGGGTCGTTTCGCGACGACCGACGAGATTCGAATCTAGTCCGCCATGCCCTCCTATCAACGCGGCAAGAAATCGATCATCGGCGAGATTAATATCACGCCGCTCACCGACGTGTTTCTGGTGTTGCTCGTGATCGTCATCATCGCGGCTCCCGCCGCTACCAGTTCGCGTCAAGATATCAAGCTTCCCGAAATCGCCACGGGCGTCAGTCAGAACTCGGAATGGCCCACCGTCGAAGTGGGCGCCGACGGTACGCTTTTTCTGGATGGCGAAACGATCCAGGAAGCGGCGCTCACAGAGCGGTTGACTGCACTCATCGCAAACCGGAAGGAAAAGGCTGTCGTCGTGCGGGGAGATGCTACCTCGCGCAGCAAGGCGGTCTTGTCCGTCCTTCGCTCGGCGCAGGCGGCCGGATGCGAGCAGGCCTACATCATGGGCGTAGCCGGGGAGGAGGCCAATACCGTAGCGATTCCTGCTGCGACGACCCTGCCTGTTCCGGCCGATGTCCCCGAGAAACCGGAGACACCCCCGACGCCATGAACAGCCACGGTTCACCCAAGATCGAGGGGATCAACATCACCCCCCTCACCGACATCTTCCTGGTGCTGCTCATCATCATGATGGTGGTCGCCCCGTTGCTGGAATACCGGGGCCTGTCCGCTTCGCTCGTGAGCGATTCCGCTTCGCCGGAAGAGCAGAACGACGAAAAGAAGGAAATCACGATGGTGTCGATCGCCCCCGACGGCACCTTTACCGTCGAAGGAGAGGCCGTCGCCTCCACGGACCTTCCCGGCGCCTTGGGACGTCAGGCAACGACGCATCCCGACGGCGTGCTGATCGAAATCCACCCCGAAGCCGCGCTGGAATCGCTCACGCGCGCCATGGATTCCGCCCAAGCCGCTGGCATCGCCAACGTATCCCTCCTGGAAAAAGCTCCCCCCGCCGAAACGCCCAGCGAGAAGCCCAAGAAGTAAGGCGCGCTTGGCCCAGCTGAAGATTGACCGGATTCCGCGCCAAGGGGGTATACTGGACCTATAGAGGGATTCCCGATGAGTTGGTATTTCGACCCCAATAGAGTCACTCAGGCTGCCGCCTTCATGGTATCGCGCAGCGACAGCGCCAGCATGCCCTACTTGAAACTGCTGAAACTCCTCTACTTCGCCGACAGAGAGAGCATTCGCGAGAAGGGATACCCCATCACGGGCGATCAACCCTACGCAATGGACTATGGCCCCGTGCTCACGCGTGTCTACGACTACATCAAATGCAAGCCGAGAAAGGGCGCTCACGTGTGGGCGAAGCATTTCCGCACGTCGGGATACGACATCGAGCTTTCCGTCGATCCGGGAACAGGCGATTTGTCGCGCTACGACCGCCGCATACTCCAACGCGTCTACGACGAGCACAAAGACGTGGACGGCTTCGATATGAGCCAACTCAGCCACGACTATCCCGAGTGGAAGGAGACGTATAGGGGAGAGGGCTCTTCGACCCCGCTATCGATCGAGACCATCCTGAAGGCAGTGGGAATTGAAGAATCGCACATTCAAGAAATTATTGAGCAAAGCGGCGAGGAGCGCCGTTATTTCGAGTACTTTGAGAATGTAGGGGGTGAGCTTGGCGATTCGGCCGGGAAACTGCTATCGGCTTGACCACGGGGGCAGCGTTCAGCATTTCTTCTTCGTTATATCCGCGCCGGATAGTCACCCGGAGCGCCCTGTGGTCTTAGTCCCATTGACCAGCGTCTCAAGCGACAAGCGTCTTGACGATTCGTGCCTGCTCAATCCCGGCGACCATGCATCGTGTACAAAGGCGTCTTTCGCATGCTATCGAATGGCAATCCTTCTTCCGCCAACCGCTGTTTCGACGTTGCTCGATTCAGGCAAGGCGGCACAGAAAGAATCCGCTAGCCCCGATCTGCTTGACCGGCTAAGAAAAGGCGCGGAAACGTCCGACGAACTGCGAGACAAGATTCACCACGAACTCTACCTCCAAGGAATTCTTCCCCCACTTTGATTCTTCGAGCCGGTTCCCACGCGTCTGCACAGACGTCTCGGGGTCGCTTACGCTTGTCCTGCAACATGCGCCATGATGGTGCGAGCGACGAGCGGGTTTGCAGCAAAGGGCGGCAGGCCAAGTTTCGCGACGACAGCCCTGCACAGGGCCATTGGGTCGTTGGCGTCGACGTGCGGCAAGCATTCCTGGACGGCGCCGTCGATCGTCTCGATGTAGTCGATGCCAGCCTGGATGGCGTTGCGGGCGTCATCTCCGAAGCGAGGCGCGTCCCACGCGGAGAGAAGGACCGATACGTCGTCCTCCGCCAAAAGTTCGTGCAGTGAAGCAATGGATGCGTCCACGTCTTCGTAGATGGGCATCGCGCCAGGCTGGGGGATGGCATCGCCGGTGATAAGCGCGCGGCCGGGCTCGACAGGCAGGGAGATGGACCCGCGCGAATGGCCCGGCGTGTGCAATACGCGTGCACGGATGCCCGCGCCGAAATCGACCGTCTCGCCGCCGGACAGCGTGCGCGAGACCTTCACTGAACCTGCAACCAGGCTCGCAAACCCCGGAACCGGGCGCTCGCGGAATTGCTTGCCGGTATCCTCTATCCAATCGACTTCCGATGCGTGCGCCCAGACTGCGCAGTCGCACGCGCGCACCAAGGGCAACGCCCCGCCGACATGGTCGGGGTGGGAATGCGTGAGCAGCAAGGCCGCGATCTCTTCGCGTTTCCTTCCGAGGCTTTCGACGTACGCGAAGATGGTGGATTCGCATCCGGCCACGCCGCTGTCGATAACGGTAATTGTGTCGGAGACGACGAGGTAGACGTAAACGAACCGCTCGACGGTTTGACCCGGCGCGACGGGAATGGCAAACGGGATTTTAAGGCAATGTATGTGGCCGGTGATCTGCACGGGCGTCCCCTTCGATGTGGTGCGCGTCCTCTGACTCCCCCCTACCCGTTGACGATAGCATGCGCATCATCGCGAAAGGAGCGCGGGAATGAACCTTGAGCAACGGTGCGGTATGGAAACGAGCAGCCCCTCCCTGGGGGACAGGGAGGGGCTGTGAGATCAAGGAGGCACTCTCTCAGCGTGTGTGTGAACTACTGGGAAAATGTCCGTGTGGCCTGTCTCACGAGTGCGTCAGGGGAAACTTCAGGATAAACTCGGCGCCGTGCCAGAGGTTCTCGCGAACGAGCACTTCTCCGTCGTGACGCCGCATAATATTCCTCACCGCGGCGAGCCCGAGCCCCGTCCCGCGCTCGCCTTTGGTCGTGAAGAACGTGTCGAAAATCTTGTGCCGGTTCTCTTCGGGAATGCCCGGTCCGGTGTCGCTCACGGCGATACAGACAAAGCCTTCGTCGCGCCACGTGCGCACATGAACTTCACGCCTTCCCTCTTTGCTATCCATAGCCTGGCACGAGTTGGTGATCAAGTTCAGCACGGCTTGACGCATCAACACGAAGTCGCCTTCGCAGATGGGCAAGTCGGGCGCGTAATCGCGGAAGGGTTGTATCGACAGGCACTGCATCAGCGGAGCACTGACGGACAGGCAGCTTTCGGCCAAGTCGTTGACGTTCAGGATGCTGAAGCGCTGGGTCTCGTGCCGCAGGAAATTCATGGCCGTCCGCACGATGTCCGTGCACAGATGGACTTGGTCTTGCACGACCCGCAGCCGTTCCGGGGCCTTCGGCGTTTCGGGGTTTCCTTGAAGGATTTCGAGTTGCCCCGTGATTACGGAAAGGGGAGTGCCCAGGTCGTGCAACATCCCCGAGACAAAACGCCCGAGGGTCTCGAAGCGGTTTGCCTCCAGCGCCAACTCTTCCATCCGCCGGCGCTCGAGTTCCCGAAGCCGCTTCGATAGCCCCTCGTCCACATGCCGCAGCATGGCCTTGGTATCAAAGGGTTTGACGACGTAGGCCAGCGCGCCGAATTCGACGGCCTTCATGGCCGTGTCCAGGTCGCCGTAGCCGGTTAAGATGATGACTTCGGTGTCGGGTTGTTCGGACTTCGCCCAGCGAAGGAGTTCGACCCCGGACTGCTTCGGCATGCGCAAGTCCGTGATAACCAGATCGAATTCCTGGTTACGCATCATCTCCTGCGCGGAGACCACATCGCACGCCATATGGACGTCGTGCTCTTCCTTGAGCAGCATCCGAAGCGCTTGGCGCGGTCCATTTTCGTCGTCGACAACCAACACTCGACCCCGCACCCGCTGGTCTGGCGCACGCTCCATGTACGTTTCCACCCTTACGTCTCGGGGGTCCGTCGTTACTTGAATGGTCATGGGGACTACCCCTCCCTTTGCGTAAGACAGAGCAACCTCCGTGCCCGAAGCCGCGAAGGTCAATCGAACGTTATATTTCAGCGACTTACGACGGAATTCGCCATTGGCGCCCCCGTACATTTCTGAACAAGCCCCCGCAAATTCTTGTCATTTCGTTCGCTTTTGCACACATTGACCTTTTATCAAAGAAGTGCGCATACTCGTGTGAATGGATATGAGGGGCGTGTTGTTTCAAGTGAGCCACTTGAAATTCGCACGCATTTGTGGTTTACTCTCGCATCGGTCGCGGCGAAGCCCAGTTTGTCTTTTCCGCGAATAACTGAGAAGGATTCATACTGTGAACGGGACGTCGAACGTGATAGCGCTCCACACCGCCATGAAGCGAATGGCGGGGTGGCATGTGGCCCCCACGTTCGTGCGCGTGGCGGTCCGAATCGCCCCGCACCGGTCCCGCCTCGAGGCGCCTCCTATCGGATAGGCCCAAGAGACATAAGGCAGCTTAACAAAGCGCCGCAGGCGGAACCAAACAGCCTGCGGCGCTTTTCATTTTTCGCCGCCAACGACACGGCGGCACTGGGTTTCTGGAGAACGGGTGTTCCGAAAGGAACGGGCAAAACAAGGGAGAACGACCATGAAAGCTTACCATCGAATGAACCTCAACTCGCGTCCTGTGGCCCGCGTGGCCAAGCGAACGTCCATTACGACCCAAACAACGACGACGGCAGAGAGAACGTCCGAGGGACGAAGTAGAAGAGGAGAATCCGGTCATGGCACGGTTTAACGTTGAATTTTGGGAGATTCCCACAAGCGCGGCCTATCTTGATGGCATCCCCGCCGAGAGGGCCCTATGGTTTGAGACCGCGGAAGACCGGGAGCGGCGCTACGCCCTCCAGGATTTCTTCCAGAGCGTTCTGCCGGTGGTTCAGGAGCTGATCGACGCTCAACTGACGGACCGGCAGAAAGAAGTCCTCAAGCTCTATTACTTCTGCAACAAGACGCAGGAGGACATCGCCGAAATGCTGGGACTCACGCAGTCCACCGTCAGCCGGCACTTGTTCGGAACGGCGCGCAATGGCAAGAAAGTTGGCGGAGCAGTCGCCAAACTTCAGAAAGCCGTAGAGAAATGCGCCGGGTCCCGGCTTGACGACGCGTTGGCGGCTCTCAAGATACGCTTCGAAACGTCCAGCGCCGCGGCATAAACAACCATGGCGCACAGCATTTAGTCCCGCGTCCTTGCGGCGCACGCCCCTTCCTCTGCTTCCCCACAGAGGGAGGGGCCGTTTTGTTTTCGGCTGGCTGTGCGCGCGTTGGCCCTGTGACTTATAGTCCCGAGCGAAGGACCGAGTCGCAGATTGGCCCGCGGGACTTCGCCCCTT
>JBHEKO010000484.1:0-17378 GCA_041859475.1 Candidatus Hydrogenedentales bacterium | reverse complement strand
AAGGGATTTGGATTCTCGTTGACGCTCGCGTGCGCGGGCGAAGACCAGACGCGGGTCTGGATTGGTGAAGGGACAACGATGAAGCGTTTTCCCTTACCGGGAGTTCATCTGGACGTGGGAAAGCCGACGCCCAGTATATTGACCCATCTGATGATCAAGACGCCTCCCGAACAATGGTTCCATTGTATTGTCCTCGACAGTGCGCTGAAGGAGACGGGCTATCTGCTGATCTTCGTGCGCATGCACGGGCAACCCGCGCCGGAGGACACGAACAAGACTGAACAGTTCTCGGTGGAATGGAAGTTCCTTTCGATTCCACCCGAGGTGGATGCGAAGTTGAGCGGCGCGTTTCGGCTCGATCCGCCTGGAGGCACGTGTATCAAAGAGATCGTCGCGCCGGGCAAGACACAGCCATTCACGCGGTTGGATGAAGTCACGGATTGGTTGAACAGCGTGGAAGGCGTTGAATTGCTATCCGCGCCTCGCGTCACGACTACTTCGCTGCGTGCAAAACGGGCAAATGCGAAGGATGACACTCTCTTTAAGGTCGTGAAGATGTCAACCGGCGGAGGACTCACGCAGGAGAATTCCATGCTCGACTTCGTCCAGACGTCGCCCACATTGAAGAGTGTTTTTGAGCGGTTGGCGCAACCGGGCTTCGCCATCATTGCGGATCTCGTGACGTTCCAGACGGAGACCGAAGGCACTATCACGACTGACTGGAATGGGGCTTCCGTGATGCTCACCGTCGACGGATGCGAGACTCCAGGGACGGCTATTGTGGATTTCGCGGCGGTACACCGGTATCGTGCGCCCGACACCACGACCCCGCGCGAGCGCGTGCAGCCGCTTAAGCGCACGGGCCCTGAATTCGAGCGCGAAGCGCGGCAGGTTCCCCCGCCACCCGTTTTAGAAAGCGGTATTGTCTCCAAAGCCACATTGAATGCGGAGGAATGGAAGGCATTCACAACGATAGAACCGGGCACGGGGAACAGGCTGCTGCTGTTTGTCACGGCGGAAATGATAGACGCGACAGGGACGAAGTTTACGGAGGTGGGGGGCAAGTAGATTTTGGATTGAAGAAGATCAATAAGTCGGATCGGCCGGATCCGACAGATCGTTCAATATGTCTTGGGCGAGCCTCGGCGTGGTATAAGAAAGGGCGCTTCACTCACCACAAACGGAGAGACGCCCATGCATTGGTCTACACTTCCCCTGTGCGCGTTGGTCCTGTCCTCGGGACTTGCCGTTGCCCAGGACGCTGCGCCGTGGACAACCAACACACCGATTGTCGAAGTCAAGAAAGAGCTCTATCGCAAGCACGATGCTCCGGGCACATCGCCGTTGGCTTCGATGCAGTACATCGGGCCGGGGCTGGAGCGCCGCGAGGTGCAATGCTCGGAGACAAAGAGCGACGTTGGCGACAACATCGCCGCGCGGTGGTCGGCCGACAACGGCAAGACCTGGTCGGAATTCGTCAAGATACAGCCCTCGAACGAAATCGACTACAAAGGCGTGACGGTGTGGGAAGGGGAGGCGTGCAGCGTGTACGCGCCTAAGCCCGGCGTGCTTGTGCAGATGTGGCTGCGGCAGATCCAGGAAGGGAAACTCTACCATTGCTGGACCTATTCGCGGTTAAGCCGCGACGGCGGCCGCACATGGTCCGCGCCGAAGCAGTTGAAGTATGAAGACGGCGACGACTTCGATCCGAACGAGCCGATGAAGGCTACGTATCTCGACCACAACGAGGCGTACATGGGGAGCAACATCGCCGTATTGCCGGATGGGATGTTGCTGCATTGCGTGGCCCATGCGAATGCGCCCGGCGATCCGAAGAACAACGAACGCATCTGGCGCATGGGATCGGTGTTCTTCACCGCCGCGTGGGACGACGCCGCGAACGATTTCGTGTGGACGCCCGGCGCGCACGTCGAGATTAGCCCCGAGATGTCGGCGCGCGGGTTGATGGAACCGGAAGTCGTACAGTTGAGAGACGGGCGCATCCTCGTGGTGTGGCGCGGTTCGACCGAGGGATGGGACGGCACGAAAGCAACGATTCCCGGGCGCAAGTTCTTCAGCGTATCGACCGACGGTGGTAAGACATTGAGCACGCCCGCCGAGTGGAAGTACGACGATGGGACAAGCTTTTACTCGCCGTCGTCGTTTCACCGGATGATTCGCCACAGTGTGACGGGCAAGCTCTACTGGTTCGGCAACATCTGCCCCGAGCCGCCTCACGGCAACATGCCGCGCTACCCGCTGATTGTCGCGGAAGTGGATGAATAGAATGCCGCGTTGAAGAAGAGCACCGTGACCGTGGTGGACGACCGCCAACCCGATCAAGGGGCCGATATCCAGTTCTCGAACTTCAGTCTGCTCGAAGACCGCGAGACGCACGCATTCGAGCTGTTCATGACTCTCTACGGCGAATTTGCCGACCCCGCCGAAAAGGGCGCGGGCGACTGCTACAGGTATCTTCTCACCTTGAAGTAAGTAGAGATGACGGGTGGACCGGTCTCCGTAGCAGGCGGAATCGGGTTAAGCATAGATAGCCTAAAGCCGCCCGGCACAGAGACCGGGCGCTACAAATCAGATGGCTTCGTCAGTACTCCACCGTAACCACTTCGTATTTGACGAGCTTGGGCAAGGTGATGTCCAGATACCCGCCTTCGACTTTGGACGTGGTCGACTCGCCGTTGCCGAGCCAGGTCATGACGGCGCTTTCGGCGGGGATCTTAAGCCTGAGCTTGATGTCGTATACGGGCAGGAACTCGCCCGCCGGCCGTCCATCGACCGTGTTGTTCACGAGATGGATGATCACGTTGTTCCGGGCCGCGTCTTTCTTTCGGTAGACTTCGGCGCTGACGGTTCTTGGCGCTTGTATCTGGATGGGCCGATCCCCCGTGAGCCAGTCCAATGCGGCTTCGAAGCGTTGCTCCGCGGTTGTCATGTGTGTCTTGCCGTAAAAGGTCCCGAGGGCTTCGGGGAAATAGACGACCTTACCGGCGGCGTGCGTACTCATCAGGATTGCCGGATAGTTCGAGAGTCCCTTCAGAGCTTCGTAGGGGCGCTCCATGGCTTCCTGGAAACGTGCGGGCGTCTTCACTCCTTCGCGCGCGTTGACCTTGAGCGCGTAGGGTCCTCGCTCGATGAGGCATCCTTTCGCGAATCCCCAGTGCTCCTCGATTGCCTCGACGTAGTTGTCGCCGGAGACAACGGGAAATGCGCCATCGCACGCGGCGATGCCGAGCACGTCGAACAGGGATTGAGAGGGGCGTCCGAGGTTATCGTAGAACCCCGCCTCGAATGACCCGAGCAGAGAGCCGCCTTGATCGACAAACTTGCGTACGTTCTCCGCAGCTTCGGCACCGAGGCAGGCGGCATCCGACAGAATCAGCGTCTTGTAGCGAGCCAACGTTCCGTTGACAAGGTCTTGATCGAGAATGATGTCGAAGGGTACGTGGGAGCGAGTCAGCAACTCGAAATATCCTTCGTATGCCGAGGTCAGCAAATTCTCGCTGTCCTGCTTCTTCTCGGCGAGGTTTGCCGCCTTGTGCTTCTCGTTTGTAAAGACCAGGTTTTCCTCTTTGCTGTTGGTGCTGGCGTCGTACACGCCGTCGAGGAATGAAAGGTAGTTGCGGCCGGTGCCGGAAGAAATCAGCACGGCCACTTCGGCGGCGCTCTCTACGTTTGTGTACCACGCCTTGTTCCGTTCGGCGAAATCGTAGATTTCCTTAACGGGCTTGGCGGCCTCCGGCTGCGAAGTCAAGGACGAGTGGATCAGGGCCAGCCACGGATTCGAGCCCGACGCAAGCGTTTGGATGATCTCCAATTGAACTTCGCAGGGGTCCAACACACGGTAGTGCCACGAGCCGTTCATGTAGTGCGTGAACACGACCGCCGGATTCGAACTTGCCCGCAGATATTTCCCTGTCATGAGGCAATCGTACAAGTCGGGATTCGGTCCGTGATGAAAGAAGGCTTCCGCGCCGGTGAATTCCTGGTGAGGCTCCATCTTCTGTATGTCGCGCGCGACGCGCCAGCCACCGGGACTCCAAGTCCCGGCGTTCAGAAAGACGACGCCGTCCGGCTTGATGTCGCGCACGACCTTCCGCGCGTCCGCGAGGAAGCGCGCCATGGAGTCTTCGCGAAACTCCAGGAAATCCCGCCACAGGGGATTCGCCCAGTCTTCCTTGGGAATGTCCTTGCCGTATTTCTCGCGAAATAGTTTCTGGCACGTTTCGCAATAGCAGCTATCCGGAAAGATGACGGGGCCGTCGAGGAAGACGCCGTCGATGCCGGTCTTCATGGCCTCGCCGATCATCGAAAATGCCCAGTCCCTCCACGGGCCGTTGACGCAAAACGTGGTTCCGTTGCCGTAGAGCGGGTTTGCCCTGCCATAGGCCGTGCCCGAACTCATGAGTTGTTCCCAGCCGGGGTGCTTGTCCGCGAAGCCGAAGTCGAACCAGTGCATGTTGAGATACGAGATAACGTGGATGCCGTATTTGTGAGCCGCGGGCGTGTAGGCGCGGAGATAGTCGAAGTCGCCGAATCCCGGCCACTGTTCGAACAAGGGCGTTTTGAAACTCGTCAGATAGCCGCGCCCTTCCCATCCGAACGACCCTTCAATCCACTCGCAATTGATTCCCCAATCGTCGCGCCGGCTGCGGGCCATCGCGTCGAGATCGGCGTCCTTCAGTTTGGAGAAGTCAGGCGCCTCATCCACACGCAACATGCGTACCGGCTGTTGCCACCAAGGTTGCTGCGCGTCCGCACCCAATGTCGTCAATTGCGCGATTACCAATAAGGTCGACAGCATTTCGTATTCCTCCCCAGTCTATGCATGCGAGCATGCGCCGCGACGTTTTTCACTGTCAAGCGGCAGGTGGTTGGATCAGCAGACGAGGACGTCCGCCACACAGGCCGGCCGCTTAGGATAGGGGGTACGCGCGTCCTTGGGCATGTCTCTCGGCGTGACGAAAGTGGCGCGACGAAAGTGCGTGACGAAGCGTTGCTTCGTGGGCAATAATGCTATCCGGTTCTCTGGGCGCGCCGATGGGGGATGCGAACCGGGGACGAAAGGGTGACACGCATTGGGGGGCGGGGCGCCATGCCGGATAGCGAGACAGACCAAACCATGGACGCCATAGCCCTGTCCATGGAAGGCATCACGAAGCGATTCCCTGGCACCTTGGCCGTGGACAACGTGGACCTTGACGTTCGTGTCGGGGAAGTCCACGCGCTGATGGGAGAGAACGGGGCAGGCAAATCGACCCTGATGAAGATTCTCACAGGCGTCTATGACGACTACGCGGGGAAGATTCGGATTGGCGGAAGGGAAGCGCGGATAGACTCGCCGGGCGCGGCCAAAGAACACGGCATCGGCATGGTCTATCAGGAATTGAGTCTGGCGCGTCCGTTAAGCATCGCCGAGAACGTCCTGGTCGGCAGGCTTCCGTGCCGTCGATGGGGGATTCTCGATCGCACGGCAATGCACCGGGAAGCGCGCCAGTGCCTCGCGTCCGTCGGATTGGTGTTGGATCCCTGGGCGCTGGTTGAGGAGATCAGCCAGCACGAAGCGCAACTGGTCGAGATTGCCAAGGTGCTGGGCAACGTTCCATGCATCCTCATTTTGGATGAGCCAACCTCGTCGTTGTCGCGTGAAGAAGTACAAAGGCTTTTCCAGATCATTCGCGACTTGCGCCGCAGAGGACTCGCGATTATCTACATCTCGCACCATCTGCAGGAAGTGTTCGAGATTGCCGACAGGGTGACCGTGCTCCGCGATGGCCGCAAGATCGGCACGCGCGAAGTCGTGGAGACGACACCGCAAATGCTGGTGCAGATGATGGTCGGGCAGTCGATAGACGAATTCTATGCGCGGCGCACGGCCCGAATCGGAGACCCCGCGCTTTGCGTCACCGGCCTTACCCGCTACGGGTTTTTCCACGACGTTTCGTTTCACGTGCGCCGAGGAGAGATCGTAGGACTTGCGGGGCTTTCGGGAGCGGGCCGCACCGAAGTGGCGCGTTCGCTGTGCGGGCTTGACCCCGTGCATCGCGGCGAGGTCACGATTCATGGGGAGCGGCTAGACCCAGGCGATTATCCGATGGCCGTCTCCAAGGGGTTGGCCTACCTGTGCGAAGACCGCAAGAGAGATGGCCTGTTTCTGCGATTGCCGGTGGAAACAAACATGCTGGCGGCCTCGATACCGCGCCGATCGAAAGCGGGCATCTATTTCTCGGGCAGCGATGCGTCGACTACAAGGCATTTTCTCGACGAACTTGCCATTGCCGCGGCATCGCCCGATACGGACGTGGGCACCCTGTCGGGCGGAAACCAGCAGAAGGTGTTGCTGGGAAAATGGCTGGCCACGCAACCCTCGGTTCTTATCCTCGACGAGCCAAGCCGTGGCGTCGACGTGAAGGCGAAGCAAAAGATTGGCGAAGCGGTCATGACCTTGGCGGACCAAGGCACCGCCGTTTTGCTGATAAGTTCGGACCTTCCCGAATTGGTGGGGCTCGCGGACCGCGTGCTCGTAATGCGAAACGGACGTTTGATTGGCGAGATGGAGAAGGAGGAGTTGTCGGAGGAAGCGGTGCTGCTTGCTGCCAACGGACAGGGAGTGGCCCTCAATGGCTAGGCGGACAGATACGCGGAGTCTCCTCGAAACGGCCGGCATCTACGCGCTCGCAGGCGTGTTGCTCCTTGTGGGGGCGTTCACGTCGCCGGATTTCCTGACCCCGGAGAACTTCCTGAACATCCTAAGCGCGGTGGCGTTGCTTGGCATCGTCGCATCCGGCATGGCATTCGTGACGTATTCGGGGAACATGGCAGACCTTTCCGCGCCGTCGATCATGGCGTTCTCCGGCATCATCGCCGTGGCGGCCTTGCCATTGGGCCTGCCATTCGCCATCGCCCTGGGAATCCTGTCCGGTCTACTCGTAGGTGCAATGAACGGCTTGGTCGTAGGCGTGCTCAATGCGAATCCAATTCTGTGGACCTTGGCCGTGGCTTTTTTTATGGAAGGGTTTATGCGGTTCGCGTGGAGCAACAGTCAAGTCTACCCCGCGACGGAACCGGGCACGGCGGGAGCCGCGTTCATCGAGCTATTCCGCGTGGGCGTTGGCCCGGTCCCCGTCGTGGTTGTGGTCATGTTTGCGATGTTTGGAATCGCCCACCTCGTGATGAGCAGGACGCGGTTCGGACTCGAGAGCAGGCTCGTGGGATCGTCCCGCGCGGCGGCGCGCACATCGGGCGTTCGCGTATCGCGCGTCGTGTTTCTGAATTTCCTGGCCGCGGCGTTCACGGCATCCGTCGCGGGCATTTTCATCACTTCGATGAACAAAATGGGCGTGTTCTACTTGGGGCAAGGTTACGACTTCCGTGCCGTGACGGCCGTGGTGATCGGCGGCGTCATGCTGAGCGGCGGGCGCGGCCATATGCCGGGCGTGCTCGGCGGGGTGCTGGTCATGGGACTGTTGACCAACATCATGCAGTTCCTCGGCATCGCGACATTCCGGCAAAACATCGTGACGGGACTCGTGTTCATCGCGGTCGTCGGCTTGCAGCAATACCAGCTTCGCGCGCGGGGGAAAGACTATGCGTGAGTTCTCGCGCTTCGTCAACGAACACCGCGCGGCTATCATGCTGGCCGCATTGTTCGCGGTCTTATCGATCTTCGCACCGCACTTCTTGTCCGTACACAACGTGACGACGATTCTGAAGGGCGCGAGCCTCAACGGCATCGCGGCGATTGGCTTCACCGTAATCCTGATACTCGGGCAATTGGACTTGTCCATCGGCGCGGTCATGATGTTCAGCGGCATGCTTGCCATCGGACTGCAACCGGGCCTTGGATGGTTCGGCGCGATTGCCGTATCGCTCGCGGCGGGATTCGGCATCGGGCTGATCAACGGTTTGCTGGTAGTCAAAGGCCGGATCAACTCATTCATCGTAACCTTGGGCATGATGATCATTGTTACCGGCGTCATGCACCTCTACAGCGACGGTGGCTCGAAATCGATCGACGATTTCCGTTTCGCGGACTGGTTGGAAACACCCATTCTCCCTTTGCTTCCGCCAATGGTGATCATCACGCTGGCGTTGGTGGCCTGCGGTTCATTCGTTCTAGGCCGGACCCGGATCGGGCGCAACCTCTCCATGGTGGGAGGAAATCCGGAGGCCGCCTGGCTTGGAGGAGTAAACAGGGACCGGTATCTTCTGGCCGGGTTCTGTATCTGCGGTCTCAGTGCCGCCATGGGCGGGGCCCTTTTCGCGGCCAGCCTGAGCTCGATGACCTCGGCCGCCGTGCTCGGAACGCGCTCCCTAATGACCGTGCTTGCGGCGGTTATCATCGGCGGAACGGCCATGACCGGAGGCCGCGGCAGCATCCTGAAGAGTTACATCGCCGTGCTTCTCTTGACGACGCTGTTCAACGGCATCGGCTGCTTCGGGCTGGGATTCGAAGTTCAGATCTTCGTGAACGGACTCATCCTAGCGCTCGTTGTCCTCTACGAAGCATACGCGTCGCACCGGCACGAGTTGCTCAAAGGGCAGCGCGCAGACCTGATGAAAGAAGCGGAAGCGGTTCGCTATGCCGCGGCACTCCACAAAAGGTCGAACATACTTGCCCTTGGGCTTGTCCTTGCCATACTGGGTATTGCCGCGACCGCCTATCTGACTGCCCCGTCGCGGGAAAAGGCGACTGCCGGCCCGGAAGCCCAAAACGCTGTGGATGTGTTTGCGCTCCGGGGGACGGATGGGCAGCCATACCTTTCCAATGCCGTTGAACATGTTGACGTGCCCGAACGCCCCGCGGATCCCAAGGCGCTTCCGGAAACAGATAAGGGGCACTGGTGGGATATCGAATATGCGGGGTGGAAAGTCGAGAAGGCCGCCATGCCGGAATCGCCGAAGGACGGTTCCAGAGGCAAGAGGGTTATTCTATTGAAGGCAGGAGACCATCCCTATTGGACGGCGTATGTTCACGGGTTTACAGTCATCGCGGAGGCGTATGGCATGAAGACGAAGGTCTTCAACGGAAACTGGAACATGGATTTGCAGGCGCAGCAAACAGACCAGGCCGTGAACGAACGGCCGGACATGATTCTGTTCGCGCCCGTGGACGCCACGGCCTGCGCGCCGCTATTGCGTCGAATCAACTCGGCGAGAATTCCTTGCATCACCTCCAATACGATTCCCGCCAACGCGGCAATGAAATATTGCCTTGCGTGGACGGGCCCGGACGACTGGGGGCAGTTCCGCATGCTGGCTCGCACGTTCGCGGATGCCTTGGGGAAAAAGGGGGGCTACGCCGTAGTCCGGCACATGCCAGGCAGTTCGTGCTTCTTCTCCCGCACCTACGCGCCCGTCACCGAGCTTCTCGAATATGCGCCGGACATGAAGCTGCTGGCGATGGACACCTCCAATCTTGAGACGGAAGGCACCATGCAATTGGTGGGGGCCTGGATTGCGAAGTTCGGCCCGGAACTGAAGGGACTGATCCTGGCGGGCGATGACTTCCCACTGACCGGCGCTCTTGAGGCAATGAAGAAAGCCGGACGCCAAGATATTGTTATTGTGGCGGCAGGAAACTGCAAGACTGGGATGGACTCGGTCAAGGCGGGCGAAGCCCTTGCGATTACGTATCAGTCCGCGGAGGGCGACGGCGCGTTGGCCGTGCATTCGGCGGCGCGCTGGTTCAACGGGGAGACGCTCAATCCCGTGACGTACCTCCCCAAACATATAATTGTGCGCGGCGATGTCGACGAGTTTATGCCGGCGCAATGGTAGCTGGAGTAGAGTGGGACTGAATCCGCTTCGTTCGCGCTGGAACGTACTGTGGAGTCCGTCCATGGCCCAGGAGAGATGCGACCATGCTTCACGATCCCAGCCACTATAGCCCTCCTCCGCCAACGGAAGAGATCCACCTGAGCTCAAGCGACAAAGACGTGCTGCGCGGGCTCGCCGCGGAAGTCGCCCAGATTGCCGCACTTCCCATTCATGAAGAGAAAGCCAAGCTCTGGACGCGTTTGAACGACCTCGACAGCATTCGTCCCATGGTGTGGATTAACGAGATCTGCTGGAACGAGATGAATGTTTTCGACGAACTCACGTTGAAAACGGTGCATCCGTGGGCGCAGGACCAAGAGCGGGATCTTCGCAGAACGCTGTACCAGTGGCGGCATCTTCCCGGCGACATGATCGTAAGCAGTTATCTGGAATGTCCGCTGGCCATTCACAGCACCGACTTCGGCATCATCGAAGACGTAGACATCGTCCGGACCGACGAGGAAAGTTGCGTGGTGTCGAGGCGCTTTCACGTGCAGATACGAAACGTCGAGGACATCGAACTGATCCGCATGCCTGCGATTACGCACAACACGGCCGCAACGGAAATCCGCTATCAGGCCATGCAAGACGTCTACAGCGGCATCATGCCCGTGAAGAAGGTGGGGCAGACGCACATTTGGTTTACGCCATGGGACTACTTGATCCGCTGGTGGGGCGTCGCGGAGGCGATGATCGACTTGGTGATGCGGCCCGACGTCGTGCATGCGGCCGTGGATCGCATGGTAGACGCCTGGATGACCGAGCTCGATCAGTTTGTCGAGCAGAATCTGCTTTCGCTGGACTGCAACAACACGCGCGTCGGATCGGGCGGATACGGATATACCAGCGCGCTGCCAGGCGACAACTACGATCCCGAATATGTGCGGCCTCATAATATGTGGGGCTGTTCGAATGCACAGATTTTCTCGGACGTTTCGCCAGAGATGCATTGGGACTATGCCATTGCGCACGATTTGCGCTGGCTCGAACGATGGGGCCTCACGTACTATGGATGTTGCGAGCCACTGGACGGCAAGATCGACCTGCTTCGTCGCATTCCCAATTTGCGGAAAGTTTCGGTAAGCCCTTGGTGCGACCCGCGCCGCGCGATCGGAGCTATCGGACGCGACTATGTGATTAGCCACAAGCCCAATCCGGCCATTCTCGCGGAGGCGAAATGGGACCCGGTGCAGGCGCGAAAGAACATTCGAGAATTCTTGGCGATAACCGAGGGCAATTGCCACGTGGAACTCATAATGAAGGACATTTCCACCGTGCGCCACGATCCCACGCGGCTGTGGGATTGGGCTGCAATTGCGATGGAAGAGGCGCTGCGATTGAGGTAATGTAACGGCAACGCGGAGGGCCGGGCATGGCAAATTTCGGGTATCTGGATTGGGCCATCGTCATCGTCTATTTCATCGCGATGGCATCCATCGGCCCCTATTTCGCGCGGCGCAACAAATCGACCGACGGCTACTTCGTGGGCAATCGTTCGTTCCCCGCGTGGCTGCTCGGCTTGGCGATGTTCGCAACCTCGATTAGTTCCATCACCGTCGTGGCCTTTCCCGCCGACGCGTACAAGACCGCATATCTGCGCCTTATTCCCTCTTTCATGCTGCCCGTGGGGATACTCATCGCATCCATGACGATACTCCCGATGTTCCGCCGCAGCCGATGTACCTCGGCCTTTGAATACCTCGAAGGCCGGTTTGGCCCGGGAGTCCGCGTTTACGCGGCGATTGCGTTTCTAGTCACGCAAATTGCCCGCATCAGCACCATCCTCTATCTCGTGTCGCTGGTGTTCGAGCAAATGACCGGTGCGGACCCCTACGTCTGTATCCTCGCGGGAGGACTCGTGATCGCCACTTACACGGTATCGGGTGGGATAAGGGCGATCGTCACCGCCCAATTCATGCAGGCCTTCCTGCTGTGGGGCGGCGCGATACTGTGCTTCATCATGGTCGTTCGCGGAATCGACGGAGGGATATCCACGATTATATCCACGGCCATGGCGGACAATAAGTTCATGCTCGGCGATCTGAGCGAAGTCACACATAAGATTGAGAAGGTGGACTGGTTCAGCCTGCGCGAAGAAGCCATTGTCATGATGCTGTTGATCGGGTTGAACAACTGGCTGACCGAATACAGCGGAAACCAGAATGTGATCCAGAAGTACGTGGCCGCGAAGAATCCCCGGGAAGCGACCCTTTCCATTTGGATCTGCTGCTTCTGCAGCGTGCCGACGTGGGCCTTCTTCATGTTCCTCGGCACAAGCCTCTACGTGTTCTATCAAGTCAATCCAGATCCCCAGGCGGCGGCCATCCTCGCCGGGACAGGCGGCGCAAAGGCCGAGTCCATTCTTCCCTATTTCTGCGTGCAGAATCTGCCCACGGGCATCCTCGGACTTGTCATAACCGGCGTGCTCGCCGCGGCCATGTCCGCATCGGCATCCAGCGTCAATGCAATTTCAGCCGTGACCATCACGGACATCTACAGACGCCACCTCGTCAAAAAAAGCAGCGACAAACACTACGTGAATGCCGCGCGCCTCGTGACCGCGGCAAGTGCGATTATCATGATGGGCGGCGCGGTACTCTTCCTGCAGTTGAGCAAGCTCACCCTCCAGCACACGGGCACCAAGCTGGCCGCACTGCTCTGGGGCGGTATTCTCGGCATCTACATTCTCGGCTTCTTTACAACGCGCGGCAACGGCAAGAGCGTCTTGGCGGGCGTCGTGTGCACGCTGCTGTTCACCGGCTACATTACGGCGATCGAGTTGAAGTACATCACAAAGGAAGGGCTCATCAACTCGTATGGCATGTCGGAACAGCTTGCCGACCTGTTCGCCAAACCAATTCACACGTACTACACGGGCATCTTCGGGAATGTCATCCTCTTTGTCGTCGCCTACTTCGTCGCCTGCCTATTCCAACGTCAGACTCGAGATTTGACCAATCTGACCATTTGGACACGAAAGGTCACGGAAGGAGAAGGCGAATAAGAGCTGTTCGAAAACAGGAGTGCCGGACTAGTCTGACGCGCTTCCCATCGCTTGGCGGGAAACGATTCGAGAGGCCTTGGGATAGGCCCAAGTCCTGTCGGTACGTGGGTGTCCCGAGGGTCAGCGGACATTTGGGTCCGAAAATGCTCGCCACAAGAAGGTGGCCATCGCGAGGCTGATCCCGAGATACAGCGTGTACAGCACCGCCAGGACGACATTTGCCAAGCGCCATTCCGTAGGAATGCTGACTACCCATCCGGCGACGACGATCATGGCCAGGAAGGCCCCTATCGCCGGGAAAGACACATGGTACTCGGCACCGTCATGGAGCGCGTCGCGGTGTCGCATGTGCCAGATCCATGCAACGACTATCGCAACGCCGCCCATCGTCAGAATGACCGCAAAGCGGGTAGGGCCAACCTCGATTCCGTGGAGCTTGCACCATCCATCGTATGCGCCCAACACGACGATCATCGAAGGAAAGACAAGCGGGAAACCGGAGCGGAAGAACGCACGCGACCAAGAAGCAAGCGAGGCGCGTTGGGCCTCCACCGGCTTGTTGAATAGCCAGAACGTCAAACCAAGGCCGAGTCCGCCGCCCAAGCCAATGGTCATTTCCCAGTTCTTCCACCACCCGATCTTCAACGCCGAATCGTTAAACGTCTGCCAGTACCCGCCTACGGTGAACGGGATGGCGAACCCGAGCGCGACGGTGAGGATCAAACCAACGGCGCGACGGTCGCCGCGGAAGACCTCGTACGCCAGAAATCCAAGGAACAGTCCCACGTGCGGAGCGATGGTGTGAAGCGAGTTCAACGCGCGGACACAGGTTTTGTACTCGGGAATGTCGTAGATGCCTTCATGGTAGAAAGGCAGAAACAGGTGCGGGCACGCTCGCACGATTTGAGCGGCAGCGATCGCTCCGCCTGCCCCGAAGGCAATACGGAGGAGCCAGTCTTGGGCGCGCAGCCGCTTTGAAGGGGCGCACCACGCCATGAGGCACCCCGCGTTGCCGCCCCAGTGAAGGCCGCACACGAAGAGCATGGCGTAGCCCGTCCACGCGGGCACATCGCGCAAGAGATTCGGGTGGTCGGAATAGAATTTACCTTGCAGCCAAGAAATGTAGACCCCGTAGCCGGTGAAGCCGCCGTAGGCAATGCCGAAGGTGAGCGCCAGGAGAATCCAGGGAGTGCCGTAGGGTCTGCGCTCGGCTCCTTCACCCAAACGCGAAAAGGCATACCATAGCAGAGCCCAGCCAAATCCGGCCAAGGTGCCCCCTATTTCTCCGCCATAGCCTCCCGTTCCGCGGATAGCCCAGAAGAATGCACCCATCAACCCCATCGTCGCAGCCGCGAGGAGATATTCCGAAGATGTCCATGCTCGGATAGAATGCTTCATCGCAGGGGATCCTCCGGGCGCTCGGCTGCGGGGCAGCGGGCATACGAACTCTATCGGCTCAATTGGTTCGAGTTAAGGCGACGTATTCCCGTTGCGAAGAGTTGATACCCTCGCTAGAGATCTTGCCCCTAAAAGCGCTGCGAAGCGTTTGTTTACGTCGTCCGCGACGGCTCGAAACTCTCGGCATCGAGAGGAGTCGAGCCGGTGCAAACGGGACACTCGCCATTGACCAATTCGGGGATGAGCTTATTGACTTTGCCCTCATCGTCCCAGATTGATCCGGTATAGCGCAAGAGTTCTATGGCACAACTGAAGCATTGCGGCATGCGACTATTTCCTGAGAGACAGGCAGTATAGAGCATTCGTTTGCGTGTTTCCATGTTGCGAAGTATCGAACGATACTGGAATTGACGGCCTGTGGTATTGTGGTTGCCAGGGGACTTATAGGTCGCGGGATTGCATCGGGCAATCGCCGTTTTGCGGAGCGGGGTACATCACGATGGAAACGCAAGAGAGGCGCAGGAGCGTACGGCGCGAAGCAGACCGGCAGTTGCGGGCCGCATACGAACGTTTGAGTACGGACTCCAAGCAACTTCGCGAGGATGAGCACACCGAGCGAAGGAAGCGAAGGCACGTGATCCGTCATTCGTGCCAAGTGAACATCGAAATGATGATTGGCAAGGCCGCGGGCGCGTCCGACGTGTGGTCCGTAAGTGCCGTGAAGGTCAAAGGCCGTTTGCTCGATCTCAGCCTGGACGGGGCCTCCCTGTTTACGAAGCACCCACTGGAAACGGGCCAGGAATTAAAGCTGAGTATCGAACTTGGCGACGGGGCAAAAGTTCACGCTGCCAGCACGGTCCGGTGGATAAAGGCCATCCCCGAAAAGGGCGGGTATGCCTCCGGAACGCAATTTCGAGGCTTGACGGACGACAGCAGGCGCCACCTCGCCAAGTTCATGACGGAACTCGACAATACCGTGGGGCTGTAACGCCCGTTCTCCGCCGGCACACCTGTCGGCAGCCGGGCGTCTTCGCACTATCCCCAATCACCGCCTCGCGTACCGCAACACCTTCCTCAGCGCCTCGATCACTTCCGCCAGATGTTTATCGGTCAATCGAGGGTGCATCGGCAACGACAAGACGGCGTCCGATGCGGCCGATGCGTGTGGCAATGCGGAGGCATCCAGTCCAAGCGTCTCGCGATAAAACGCGTGCTTGTGAATCGCCACGAAATGTACCCCGGTTCCCACGTTCTCCTGACGCAACACATGTGCAATTTCGTTGCGCGTTAATCTAAGCTTGTCCAGCCGCAGCTTGACGATCATCAGATGCCACGCGTGCTCGACATCGGGGATGGTCGTGGGAAGCTCGATCTCTTCGGTATCCGCAAGGACGGTGAGATACATTCGGGCAAGGCGGCGTCGCGCCGCAAGGAAGCCGGAGAGCTTCTTCAGTTGCTCCAAGCCTATCGCCGCGCTCACATTGGTCATGTTGTACTTGAAGCCGGGTTGAACGACTTCGGGCGAAGCAGGCGGCGCGTCACTCCCATAGCGGTTCCACGCGATCGTGCTGAGGCCGTTATGCGCGAGCAGGCGCAATGCGTGCGCCTCCTCCTCCGAACGCAGCGCAATCATGCCGCCTTCGATGGTCGTGATGTTCTTCACCGGATAGAAGCTGAAACACGCGGGCCCCGCGCCATTGCCGATAGGTGTTCCCTTATACGCCGCGCCCAACGCGTGCGCGGCATCTTCGATCACCGGTATCCCGTGTTTGGCCCCAATCGCATAGAGCGCGTCCATCTCGCACGGCTGCCCGGCCAAGTGGACGGGCATGATGGCCTTGGTGCGCTTGGTGATGACGCGCTCCACCTCCGCGGGATCGATGTTGAGCGTTCGGGGATCAATGTCCGCGAGTACCACTCTTGCCCCCATATTCACGACCGTGTTCGCCGTGGACACCCAGGTCAGGGGCGATGTAATGACTTCGTCGCCAGGGCCAACGCCCGCCCGGACCAAACAGAGATGCAAAGCGGCCGTGCACGACGAAACCGCTACTGCATGCGGTGCGCCAACAGCTTGTGCGAACGCCTTCTCGAATTCGGTGACTTTCGCGCCCGTCGTGAGCCAGCCGCTTCGCAACACGTTCACGACCGCAGCTTCCTCTTCCGGTCCTATGCTCGGCGGCGCCAGCGCAATGAAGCGCGCCGTCGCGGGTTCGCCGCCTTCCGCGACGGGGATACTCATCAGTTGCTTCATACGGCGGACGTTGAAGTAGATGGTGTCGAAGGGATCGATACGCGCGTCTTCCAGATTGACGCGGATTTCCCGTGCGCCCGCATCCACGGAAACCTCGCTCTCGAATCCAAGTACCCGCCGGATCTTACCGAACCGCACATTGTACGTCCGCTGATCTTCGTCGTCGTTGACGACATCGAGCTTCACGTCGTCGAACATGCCGATAATGAGTTTGGCCAAGTCGATGATGCGATAGTTGCTGCCGTCGGAGCCGAGGTTGAACACTTCTCCGCTTACCTTGTTCGCGGGAGCTTCGAGCATCATGGCAAAGGCGCGAGCCGCATCGCGCACGTGCACAAATGGCCGCCACTGGTTGCCGCCGCCGAAGACGCTGATGCACTTCTTGCGCGCCGCCGTGGCGACCATGAGGTTGATGGCAAGGTCGAACCGCATGCGCGACGACCAGCCGAATAACGTGGCGGGGCGCGCAAGCACAGGTTCGAAGGTAGGACTCTTCAACGCCAAAAGTGCGCGCTCCGACCCGAGCTTGCTCTCGGCATACACCGAGACCGGGTTCGTGGGGCTCTCTTCGTCAAGCGCGTCGAATACCCCTTTGCCGTAGACGCTGCACGATGACGCGAGGACGAACCGGCGAACCCCATATTCGACGGCAAGTGCCGCAAGCTGTTTGGTGCTTTCGAGATTTACATCCAGGGCCATTTCGGGGTCGAGGTCGCAGGACGGGTCGTTGGCGAGGCCCGCCAAATGGACGATGCCGTCGATGCCTTCCACGACATGCTTGAAGTCCGCGAGGCGGCGGATGTCACCCTTGACCACTTCATACGACGCGGAAGCCCCCAATTCGTCGAGGCTCCGGTCGCCAAAGCAGAACCGATCCAATACCCGGAC
>JBHEKO010000228.1:0-12466 GCA_041859475.1 Candidatus Hydrogenedentales bacterium | reverse complement strand
TCGTTGCCACACGCCTTTCTCATCACCCACGATGGACTTCGCCTGTTCAACGATACGCGGATGCGTCGATTGCACGAAGGGGTCCGCGGCAAGAAACTCATCCATGTTTCCGGTCGAACCCCCAGGCGAATCGAGTCCTTCCTCCGACGTGGGCGATTCAATCACGAAACAGCCGTCCGTATGCGGCTGTTGCGTTTCGTCCGTGGGGACCGTCGCTTCGGTTGGAATACCGTCAAGACATACGATCATGCGCCTCGCGCCGCGCATCGGACGCCGGCCCGTAGGCACGATTGCCACGCGACGGAGCAGACTGTTCGATTCATCTCCTACGTCCAGTCCGGTCGCGGCATCCCGGACTGAAATGCGCTTCAACGTGAACCCCAGGGGCGTCTCTGCCTTCATCACTTCGCCTGTATCCGAAATCCACGCCTTCGATTCGATGCCCGATATGCTCGTAGTAACAACTCTGGTCGCGACAGTCGCGTCATCGATATCCAACGATTCGTCGCCCACGTACGTCATGCGCGCCTGCGTAACGGACATGGTCATGGGGTCGAACGTGTCGACGAGATACTCCTGTCCCTTCTTCATGGCAGGCACGTTTAGCGTCGACGTCCCCATGTTGTTCCAGAGGACGATCTCGTCCTTGATGGGCCACTTAATCGGAAACTCTTCCCCGCCGCTGTTCACTTTGGCATCGAGAAAGCCGTCGGCGATCACAGCCTTGACGGACGTTTCGTGATCGCCCGAGCGCAACTCGAAATCGAAATCCGACAGCCCCCCTGCGCGCGCGAACCAAGCATTGCCCCTGACGACGAGTTCATTGTCTTCGCCCAGCATGTCGAGGCGCATGCGCGAAAACAGGCCGACCGTGAATCCCTCTTTCCCGTCGCGCATGCCGGGACTTGTCCGCACGTTCACCGTCCCGACCATCCGTTCATCGAGAAAGATCCCCATCGAGGTATTCGTTGTCTCCGATGAATAGGCGGGGTTGGCAAGTGACAGCGCGGCGAGCCGGGGCAGGAAGACTTCCCGGCGTAACAGCAAGGCCATCATCACGATCCAAAACAAGGCAATGGAGACGACAACGACGGCAAGCGTGCGAGAAGCTCCGAGTGTCGAAACGCGCACGGAGCGATGGTCCTTGTGTTCGGATTTCAATGGCCCTGCAAGCAGGCCCCTCAGGATTGTCCGCCGCAGCACTTCTTGTACTTTTTGCCGCTGCCGCACGGGCACGGGTCGTTGGGCCCCACTTGCGGCGTCAAGTTGCGCACCGGTTCGCGCTTCGGCTTGGGCGCCTCATCTTCCTCGCCCGCTCCCGGAATCCGCCGTCGCGCGCCTTCCTGGCCTGCAAGGTTGAATCGGCTCGTATCGTACGAAGCGAAACTGCGGTCCTGCTCCTTGTCCGCACCCACCATGGTGTAGTTCGAAATGCTCGCGAAGGGATCATTCCCGGCGGTCAGCGTGCCTCGCCGCGCATCCGAACGGCGCCGGCTGCGGACTTCGGGGTCAATCAACATGAACACAGTCGTCACCACGGTCTCCTCGATGGAGCGCATCATGGTATCGAACATTTCGAAACTCTCGGACTTGTACTCGACCAGCGGATCTTTTTGTCCATACGCGCGCAGGCGTACTGCTTCGCGCAAGTAGTCCATCGAATACAAGTGATCGATCCACTTGTCGTCGGCGGCGCTCAGCAGCGCCATCTTCTCGATATCGTGCACGTACTTCCGCGCCAGCTTGGCAAACGGGATCGCGGCATCGTCCCCGCCTATTTGCTCGCGATAACTCGACCGGTAGTCCTCTTCGATGCTCTTCTGCCGCTGCTCGTACGCGGCCTTTACTTGCTCCAGAAGATCGTCGCCCAGAGGCGCCGGCTCCAACGCATCATCCGGAGCCAGAAGCGATGGCGTGAATCCGAAGAGATGCTTGAACCTTGATTCGAGACCTTCCATGTTCCAGTTCTCGGGCAGCTCGTTTTCTGGCGCATACTGATCGACCATCTCGAACACGAGATTCTCGAACATCCCATGAATGCGTTCCGAGACATCGCTGTCCTCAAGCACGTCGCGGCGCATCGCGTAGATGATTTGCCGTTGCTTGTTCATGACGTCGTCGTATTCTTTCAAATGCTTGCGCGCTTCGAAGTTGAACTCTTCGACTTGACGCTGCGCGCGCTCGATGGCGCGGGAAACCATGCGTTGTCCCAGCGGCTCGGAGTCCATGTCCTCCTTGCTGCCGGTCCACTCGAGCATGCGCTTGACCTTGTCGCCGCCGAACAACCGCGCCACTTCGTCTTCAAGGCTCAGGAAGAAGCGCGTGGTTCCAGGATCGCCCTGGCGTCCGCAACGGCCTCGCAACTGATTGTCGATGCGGCGCGATTCGTGGCGCTCGGTGCCAATCACGGCCAAACCGCCCACCTCGCGCACGCCTTCACCCAACTTGATGTCCGTGCCGCGGCCGGCCATGTTCGTGGCAATCGTAATCGCGCTCTGTTTGCCCGCGTTGCCGATGATGGACGCTTCACGTTCGTGGTGCTTGGCGTTCAACACCTGGAACTCCTGAATGCCCCGCTCTTTCAACAACGCCGCCACGACTTCCGATTTCTCGATCGACACCGTACCCACAAGTATGGGCCGCCCCGTCTCGTGCAAGTGGCAGATTTCGTCGACCACGTGCTTAAATTTCCCCTTCTCGGTCGCAAATACCAGATCGGTCATATCGTCGCGGATCAACGGCAGATTCGTGGGAACTTGCATGACATCGAGATCGTAGATCTGCGCGAACTCCATCGCCTCCGTGACCGCCGTACCTGTCATTCCCGCAATCTTCTTGTACAATCTGAAGAGGTTCTGATACGTGATGCTCGCAATCGTCTGCGTCTCGAACTGGACCGAAACCCCTTCCTTGGCCTCCAGCGCCTGGTGCAGCCCGTCGGAGAAACGCCGGCCTTCCATCATGCGCCCGGTGAACTCGTCGACGATCAGCACTTCGTTGTTGCGCACCACGTATTCGTCGTCGCGCTTGTACAAGTTGTGAGCACGAATCGCCTGCTCGATCATGTGGACAATCCCCAACTGATCGGCCACATACAAATCCTCGACACCCAACAGCCGCTCGACCGTCGTCATGCCCTCTTCGGTCAACAGGACATGGCGGTGTTTCTCATCGACCTCGTAGTGCTTTTCCTTGCGCATCTGCCGGACGGCCCCATCCACCTTGTAGTAAAGGTCCGTGCCCTTTTCGGGGCGTCCGGAAATTATCAACGGCGTTCGCGCTTCGTCGATCAGAATAGAGTCGATTTCGTCGATGATCGCGTAATTCAATGGGCGTTGAACCCGGTGTTCCGGACGGCGCGCCATGTTGTCCCGCAGGTAATCGAACCCGAATTCGTTGTTGGTGCCATAGGTGATATCCGCGCGATAGCCGACTTGGCGTTCGGCATTGTCCATATCGTGCTGGACAAGCCCGACGGTCAGCCCCATGAATTCGCAGATGGGCCCCATCCATTCGCGGTCGCGCCGTGCGAGGTAGTCATTGACGGTTACAATGTGCACCCCCAGGCCCGTGAGCGCGTTCAGATACACGGGAAGTGTCGCCACGAGAGTTTTGCCTTCGCCGGTGACCATCTCGGCAATCTGCCCCTTGTGGAGGGCAATACCGCCGATAATCTGAACGTCGAAGGGTCGCATGCCCGCCACACGCTTGGCGGCCTCACAGCACGCCGCAAACGCTTCGGGAAGCAAATCGTCCAAGCTGGCGCCTTGCGACAGCTTTTCCTTGAACTGCCCCGTTTGGCTGCGCAATTCGTCGTTGGTCATACGCGCACAGGCGGCTTCATACGTGCGCACCGACGCGAGCAACGGTTCCAGCGCCTTGACCTGACGTTCCTTGTTGGTGCCGAATACCGCTTTCAGAACTTGATTGATCACGTGATGATGCTCTCCACGAATGTGCTTGGAAGCGCGGCCAGCCCAAGCCGGCGGCAGGTGTAAACGAAGATTCCTACAGCATCTGGCGATCATAGCAGAGCACCGAGGGGCGCACAAATCCCCGCTGCGCTCTTCATCCGGCTCGAACCACAAATCACTTCGGTTCATTTGGTTACCGGTGCGGTCGCGTGGTACCTTCATGCGGACACGAGGAAATCGACCATGAAACCTATTCCAAACCGGACCTAAGGCGTGCTGGCACTTTACCTTCTGACACTCTTCTTCTCATCGGGAATGACCGGTGTGTACATTCGCCACGTCGTGGCGGAGCAAGGCTTTATCACGGGCTTCTCCGGTGGCGCCATGCTCACCATGGGCACTGCCTTCGCGTATGCTTCCACCCAGTTGTGTTATGTCGCCTTCTTGCGTCTCTTGTGGCCTCCGAAGACCAACCTCCCCCTGTTTCCGGAATGCATCTCGCACATGGCCTGCCTGCTTCTCGTGCCGTATTTGATGGGCATAGACATACCCTGGCCGCATCCAATCCTCACAGAAATCGAGCCACTCCTATTCCTGGCCGCGTTTGCCGCCGCCCATACTGCGCTTAAAGCGTTCACCCTGTTCTCGTTTCTGCGTAGTTTGCCTGGGAATCGTTTTCCAGCCGCGATCTGGGCGGCTGCCGCTGCCACGGCCCTGCTCGCGGGGTACCTCTGCTCCGCATCCTGGCTCGGGCGCGTCGAGCGGGCACAACAGACGGAGCCGGAGGAAGCCAAACCTTATCGGATAGGTGGCGCCTATGCCATGGCGCGCGCCTTGCGAGAGGGAGCCGATCTGAACGTCCCCCTGACCCCAGGCCCCGACACCGTCCTGACCTTTCGTTTGGCAAACCTCCCGGATGCCCCCGAAGAGAACCGAGTCGATCGCATTTACACGACCATTGACTTCGAAAGCGAGAGCGGGAAATCTTATGAAGCCTGGGTTGATGTGGATCGGTCGCGCTGGCTCGAGATGCGCCTTCCCGCGGATATCGTCCCGGATGATGCCATCGCCTGCACGGTCATGTGGGGAATCGAAGAACCCCCAAAGTGGCGCGCGCTGACAAAACTGAGGCCCGCTGTCCAGTCCGAGCGCAGCGTGCTGGTGTCGGGGCCGGTGCTCAACGTAGCACAAACCGCCAAGTCCACTCCGAGCATCGTCGTGATCGCAATAGATGGGTTAGGCGCCTACCATGTAACGGGACTCGGTACGCGGAAGGCGTTCACTCCGTCGCTGGGCAAGTTTGCCAAAGGCTCGGTCTCTTTTCTTCAAGCCTACACCACGTCCCCCGAATCTCCCGCCGCTTCGATGTCGTTGATGACCGGTGTCGGCCCGCTTCGCCACGGCCACCTTGGCAAACGGCTTGGCCCCACGCCACCTTCCATCAAGACGGTCGCGGAGGTGCTTCGCGAAGCAGGGTATGCGACCGCGGCATTCACCGAAGGCGACCGCTCGAACGATTTGGTATTCGAGAATTCCATTGCGCGCGGGTTCGACATTTTCGACCCTTCCGCGCTCTTCGAAGAGTCAACTTCGCCCGATTCATCGGTCATCGTCGCGCCCGCAACCGTCGATGCCGATGCATCCACCAAGCCTGCCGAGCTTCCTGCTTTCGGCTCTACCGAAACGCTGACTCTCGCCGCGGCGTGGATTGCCGCGAACCACGGCTCGCAGTATTTCGCGTTTCTTCGCCTCACCGAACTGCGCGATCCCTCGGCACGTGCACACTATGGCGTCAGTGGAGCCGCGGCTGACCCGCAGGCTATCTACGAGGCCGCACTTGCCTACGTGGATCGCGCCCTCGGGAAGTTCCTGTCTGGCGTCCGCGACTCCGCGAGAGGGGCTAACACCTATATCATCGTCACGGGTACTTACGGAACGGACTTCGCAGGGGGTGCTTCGCCTACCGGGCCGGGACTCACCGAACCGACGTTGCGCGTTCCTTTGATTCTATTCGGTCCCGGCCTCGAACCGGCCGAACGAAAGGACTTGGTGAGCATCGAAGATGTAGCATCCACGATCGCAGCCCTCTGCAAAGTGACTATGGGATCTTCCGTCGCTCCGAAGAGTCTCTTGGGCGATTCGATCATTGAGGAACCCGTATCCGTAGCAGGGGACCCTCTAGTGATTACCTCGCGCAACAATTCGTGGCGCATCTATTGGGAAACTGCCCGGACACCCTTTGTGAAAGACTCGTCCGGCCCGAGGGGAACCGCCCGGCTCTATGACCTCCGCCGCTATATCCCCGGTGCCGGCTTGGCAGACATGGCCACACGTCAAACGGATCTGACCGCGCAGTGGATTGCAGTTCTGCAACGGTATCTGGAAGTTCAGTCCGGGGAGTGGTAGTTCGGAAACGTGGATTCGATATGAAAGCCCTCCTTCTTACAGAGTACAAGCGTTTCGACTACACGCAGGCCCCCCTACCTCGCTGCGGCCCCAAGGAAGTTCTCATCGCCGTGAAGGCTTGCGGAATATGCGGTAGCGATGTTCATGGCATGGACGGCAGCACCGGACGGCGTCGCCCGCCTATCATCATGGGACATGAAGCCGCGGGCACTATCGCAAAAGTTGGAGCCGCTGTCCGCGAATGGCGCGCCGACGACCGCGTCACATTCGATTCCACGATCTCCTGCGGGATCTGCGCTTACTGCCAACAAGGCCGCGTCAACCTGTGCGACAACCGTCGCGTACTCGGCGTATCGTGTGAAGACTATCGGCAAGACGGAGCCTTCGCCGGGTATATCGCCGTCCCCGCAAGCATCCTGTATCGTTTGCCCGGCGCGCTTTCGTTCGAGCACGCCTCCATGGCCGAGGCCGTCTCCGTCGCCGCACACGCCGTGGGAAGAGCACCCCTCTCTCGCGACGACACGGCCGTCGTGATTGGAACGGGAATGATCGGACTCCTTATCGTGCAAGTGTTGCGTCTATCGGGCTGCCGCATCATCGCCGTCGATATCGACAGAGACCGGATCGACCTCGCGCGTGTGTTTGGCGCACACGAAACGATATGTTCGAGCGACGCGGACGCGTTGACTCACATTCGTGCCTGCACCGGAGGCGCTGGAGCGGATGTGACCTTCGAAGTGGTGGGCGCGGAGCCGACGCTTCGCCTTGCGGTGGAGTCGCTGCGCAAAGGAGGCACGGCCGTCCTCGTGGGCAACGTGTCGCCGCACGTCACTCTTCCGCTGCAAACCACCGTGACGCGCGAGTTGGCGATACTGGGTTCATGCGCGTCCGCTGGCGAATATCCCCGTGTCTTGAAATGGCTCGCGGAAGGCACGATTCGCGTCGATCGCCTAATCAGTGCCGTTGCCCCGCTCGCCGAAGGCGCACAGTGGTTCGACCGCTTGTACGCGAAAGAGAAGGGACTCATGAAGGTGATCCTAAAGCCCGACGAGGAGGCGCCATCCCCATGAGCAACACGCTATTCGACCTGACCGGACGTGTAGCCATCGTAACGGGGACAAGCCGCGGACTGGGCCAATACATGGCGCGCGCGCTGGCCCGCGCCGGGGCCGACCTTGTGATTACGAGCCGCCACATCGATACATTGGGCGCATTCCAAAAAGAGATTGAGGCAATGGGCAGGCGAGTGCTGCCGCTCACGCTCGATGTCTGCGACCCACAATGCATAGAAGCCATGGCCGCGGAGGCCCACGCGCACTTCGGGCGCATCGACATACTCGTCAACAACGCAGGCTGCAACGTGCGGAAACCGGCCCTCGAGATTACATGGGACGACTGGAACCTCGTGCTCGATACGAATCTTCGCGGAACGTTCTTTGTCTCTCAAGCCGTCGCGCGGTTCATGGTCCCGCAACGCTACGGACGCATCATCAATATTGGGTCCGTCACCGCCGTCTTCGGCTATGCGGGCCTGGGACCCTACAGCGCGAGCCGGGGCGGCACGAAACAACTCACCATGAGTCTCGCGGATGATTGGGGCGTGCACGGAATCACCGTGAATTGCCTCGCGCCCGGCTGGTTCAAGACTGCGCAAAACGCCGTCATGTACGAGAACCAGGAGTGGGTCGAATACCTATGCGACCGCATTCCCCTTAAGCGCCCCGGCCAACCCCAGGACCTCGACGGCGCGGTCGTATTCCTCGCCTCCGAGGCAAGCGCTTACATCACAGGCCAAACCCTTCTCGTAGATGGCGGCATCTCTACGGGCGCGACCCGCGCACTTCCCAAGAAACAACACGACACCTAATTGCAGCGAGGAAGCGACTATTGAAGATTGACGTGCTCTCAAACGAAGTCGAAGTGGGACAACGCGCCGCTGAACTCATCCTGCACGAAGTTCGGCAGCAGCCCGATCTGCTGCTGTGTGCCGCCACCGGCTCGTCGCCCGCGGGCGCCTACCGGGGCCTGAGCGCCTTCGCGCAACGGGAACCTGCGCTCTTCTCGCGGATGCGCCTACTCAAGTTGGACGAGTGGGGCGGGCTCCCCATGGATCATCACGGCACGTGCGATCAATATTTACGCGACTATCTCGTCAAGCCGCTACGCATTGCGGAAGAACGCTACTTCGGATTCACAAGCGACCCCGCCGATCCCCAGGCCGAATGCATGCGCATGCGCAGCGTGTTGGAGCAGCTTGGCCCCATCGACGTCTGCGTGTTGGGACTCGGCCTCAATGGCCACCTTGGCATGAACGAACCCGCCGCCACGCTTTCGCCCCACTGCCACGTGGCCGACCTCACCGAAACAGCCATGGGGCACTCCATGCTTGCTGGGGCAAAGCCGCGCTATGGGCTGACCCTCGGCATGGCGGACATCCTGCAGTCGCGCCTGATTCTCCTCTTGAACTTCGGAGCATCGAAACGGGAGCCGATGCGCCGCTTCCTTACGCGGCGCATCGACACGGATTTCCCCGGCTCGCTGCTGTGGACGCATCCCAATACAATTACGCTTTGCGCACGTGATGCCTATCCTGAGTAAGCTCGCTGACGTCGTCTGAGAAAGGGTGCAGTCATGGAAACTTCCATCGGCGTTGGACTTATCGGCTCGCAGTTCATCAGCACGATTCACGCGCGCGCATTGAAACACGTTCCAAACGCGCGCCTCGTAGCGGTCGCCTCCCCCACTCCGGGCAACGCCCGCCGTTTCGCGGATGCGTTCGGAATTCCGCACGCATTCACGGATTATCGCGAACTGCTCCAACGCGACGATATTCGCATGATCGTCGTTGGCGCTCCCAACGACCTCCACTGCCGCATTGCGCTCGACGCCGCGGCAGCGGGCAAACACATCGTCGTCGAGAAACCCATGTGCATGAACCTGAGCGAAGCGGACCAGATGCTCTCCGCGTGCAAGAAGCACGGCGTGAAACTCATGTACGCGGAGGAGCTCTGCTTCGCCCCAAAGTATGTCCGCATGAAACAGATTCTGGACGAGGGCGCCCTCGGCGCGCCGACGCTTATCAAACAATCGGAAAAGCATGACGGCCCCCACGCGGCGCACTTCTGGGATGTGTCGCGCAGCGGCGGTGGCGTGACCATGGATATGGGATGCCACGCCATCGCGTTCTTCCGATGGATGCTTGGCGGAGCGCGCATTACGTCGGTATACGCACAGATGTCTACGCAGGTCCACGCCGGCAAGACGAAGGGCGACGACAACGCCATCCTCATCCTCGAGTTCGAGAACGGCACGGTGGCCATGGCGGAAGAAAGCTGGACCAAGCTCGGGGGCATGGACGACCGCGCCGAAGTCCACGGCTCCAAGGGCGTCGCCTACGCGAACCTGCTCCAAGGCAACGCCATTCAGACCTACAGCAGCGAAGGGTACGGATATGCCGTCGAGAAAGCCGGCTCCACCAAAGGCTGGTCCTTCACGATGTACGAAGAAGAATGGAACTACGGCTTCCCGCAGGAAATGGCCCACTTCGTCGAGTGCGTCGCCAACGACACGCAGCCACTCGTCACAGGCGAAGACGGACGCGTTGTGCTCGAAGCTATCTTCGCGGCATACCAATCCGCGGCGACCGGCCAAAAAATTGCCCTGCCGTTCACGACAAACGCAACACGGCCCATCGAACTGTGGCGCCCGCTCTGACCTCTACGGCTTAAGCCAAGCCAGCGCGTTCAGCAGATCTTTCCGGCCCTTGTCGGCCGCGCTTCGATCGATGCCTGCTTCGTACCACCAGAGTCCGCGATTCTTCTCGTAGGCCGCGCACACGCGTGCGGGAACATCCGTGAGTAGCGCGCGCGCCGCATCGACCCTCGTCGCATCGACGCCCCGCGCTGCCGCATCATCGACGGCTTCTTTCAGCATGGCCAAGTACTCGTAGTCCTCGATGCTCTCGCGGCACGCTTCCATGTGCTTCCCGTCCGTTATCCCTTCGGGACCGACAAACGACATTGCATAGCCAGTGCCATTGGCCCCGTATTCGTTCCATGAATCTCCGCCGCCCGTATCGCCGAATGCCCAAAAATACGTGCCTTTTGCGTCATACTGCCAGCAGGTCCACGCTTGAAGCCTGTGGTACGTGTACGGATCGAGCAACCGCGCCGGACCGCTGCACGAGTAGAACTCGAGAATCGCGCCCTTGTCGCGTTGCGCCACGAAGAAGTCCCTGAACTCTTGGCTCGCGTTCAGAAAGCTGGGCCGGTTCGGACACAGCACATCGCAATAGGGGAGCCACGCCACTTCGGCTATCGCCATACTGTCGTAGATAGGGTCTTCCCAAATCCGCACGCCCGTGGCCGCTTCGCGAATCGGCTTTGCCCACGCCGCAATAATGGCGTCCTGTTCCGGCGCGTGCGGCTCGTCCACCAGCAGGATGACAAGCTGTTCCGGCTTGAGGCCGCGCTCGCTGAAATGATTTGCCCAGAAGGTAACCCACGCCTTGACTGCCGTATCGAAGGCCGGCGTGCCCATGTCCAGATTCCCAATCTTGCTTGAGACGGATGGGAAAACGCAGTACTGCGCCGCGCCCGCCCAGCGGTCCATCCAGGCGTCGCAATACGCCGTGTCGGGAGGCGTGGTGCACACGCCGTTAGCGTCGTACTCCCCATACGTCAGCGTTCCAGGAGTTCCCCACGGAGAATCCACAAAATGCGCTTTCAAATGGGCGACGAACTCCTCGCGCCTTTCCGCCGTAACGCCATACATGGCCGGACGGTCCGTGTAGTCCCAGCCCCCGAGATGGAGCCTCGGCTTGTCAGGAAAGCGAAGGGGATATAGATTCAGGCTCACTGGAAGCGACGTGACCAACTCGCCGGCCTTTAACGTGATGCTCCCCGCGTGCATGCCCGGCTCCAATTCCATTGGGTGAAAGGTCAGCCACACCTGCCGCGTCATGCCTGCCGGGACGTGAATCGCGTAGCCTTCGCCGCTCTTCTCCGCCAAAGGCAACGCTGCCGCCACGGGAAATCCCGTGCGCGTATCGGTCCATGCCACTTCATGCACCGTCACATACGCAGGCGCCGCCCCGCCGGGCAATACGTCAAATTGCATCTGCACCGTCATCTCGTCTTGCGTTGCATTGGTCACATTGAAGGAACCCGCCCGATACTCGTTGCTCATCATCCAGACATCTACGTGGGGCCGTGCTTCCTTCGGGGGCTCGGCAAACAACGCCAATGCTTCCCAAAGTCCCGATTGCCAAACGGTCATTGGCGCAATTCCCTTCGCGGACCAAATCCTCGCTTGGTTCTGAAACACGCGCGCATGCAAGGGGTTTAGCGGAAGCACCGCCTTGAAGCCTGCAGGATACGCCGGCGGCAACTTCGATGCTTCATCGGCGACGGCGTCCAATTCCTCGGTCACCTTCTTCGCAACATTCTTAGGGACCCCGTTGTCTTCGGAAGCCTTGCGCACGGAATCGATGTCATCACGCAAACGGCGCTGCACGGATGTATGTACGTTGAGCCGCTTCGTAAATTCCTTGAGGTCGGCAATCGCTTCGCCTTCCACGGGATCGGTGAGCCACGCGTCGTCACCCGCCGCCACTTCGATTTCGTCTACGAACGTGAACGGCTCGTTCACAATCACAAGCCCAACATACCGGCCGTGGGCGCGCAGCGTATCGGTCGAAAACCGGTGCAGCGCGTACTCCCCTTGCACGGACGACTTCGGCTTCTCGCTCAGAACTACGAGGTCCCCCAGAAAACGAAACTGCTTGTCTTCGCCCGCGGCAAACATGAAGATTGCCCGCGGCCACGTTACACCAGCTACGCCTGCAGCCGTATTGAACGAGACCCCGCGGATAGGCTTAACCGCGCCGAGGTCGACCGTGACTATCGCTTGCCCTACTGCGGACCAGCCCACGGTCGTCGCCTTCGTCCAGAAATGACCCTCCGTGTAGACACCGTCCGTGAGTTGGGTGGCGTCCCCAGGTTCCGTGCAATGCTGATAGTTGGGCGCCGGGTCCAGCGTATAGACTGCCCCTTTCGCCAGATTCTCCCAGGCACTAACTTCTGCGCTGCACACACAACACGCCAACACGAAAGCAGACGCCAGTAGTGCGCGCCCCCTCAGGACTT
>JBHEKO010000102.1:0-5525 GCA_041859475.1 Candidatus Hydrogenedentales bacterium | reverse complement strand
GCGAGGCGGACACGGCGTCGCATCATTTCTAGCTGTTTCATGACCCCGATTCGCCGCGGTATCAACCCGGCCCGTGCGACGCCATTCGCAGCATCTACGAGCGCCTTGATGCCGCCGTCGGTGCGCTAGTCGCAACCGCGGGCGACGACGTTGTTGTGGGCATCTGCTCCGATCACGGATTTGGCGGTGCAGGAGACGGCGTCGTCCACCTCAACAACTGGCTCGTGGAACACGGCCACCTTCGCCTCTCGCCGCAACGCGACAGCATTCTGAAACGCGCCGCGCTCTCCGTCGTTCCGCCGCGGTTTCGCGGCGCGCTGTTTCGGCGGTTTGGCGGCATGGCCGCCCGCGCGGAAAGCGCCTCCCGTTTCGCGGGCATCGATTGGGAAAACACGCGTGCGTGGTCCGATGAACTCAACTATTTCCCGTCGATCCGCGTCAACCTGCAAGGCCGCGAACCGCACGGACAGGTCGCTCCCACGGAGTACGCCGCGTTCTGCAAGGACCTTTGTGCGAGTTTGGAGCAATGGGATGTTGTGCGCAAGGCCTGGCGCCGCGAAGAACTGTACGACGGCCCTTACGTCGAACGTGCGCCGGACATCATTCTCGAGTTGGCGTTGGAAAACGGCTACTCCTATTCGTGCCTTCGAAGCCGGGGCGGGCCTTCGTTTCGCCGTCTGAATGCCGATGAACACATGGGTGGCAAAGAGCGCGGCACAACCGGCGTACATCGGCCCTATGGCATCCTGTTCTTATCGAAGCCAACGGTTGCGGGCGCGGCGACGCTTCAAGACGTCGCGCCGACTGTCCTCGGCGAACTGGGCGTTGGCGCGCCGCCGATGGATGGCACAAGTCTGCTGGCGCAGCCGAAGCGGCACGACACAAGCGACGTAACGCGCGCGCAAGAAGTCTATTCACCCGAACAAGAGCAATACATCGAGCAACGTCCGCGCGACCTCGGTTACTTCGAATAGGCGAGATAGGGCGCCCTGCTTGATTTCAACGCGTTACCGGCGCCCATTCGCTCCCGCTCTGAGTACGTGTGCTTTCTGCCTCGGTTGTCTCTGCCGCCACTGACGTAATCACGCCCGTCTGGTCGATGCTGTAGGTCGGCAAATGCGAATACGAAGGCCGGGGTTGCGCCACGCAGGTGAGTGCCGGCGTTCCATTGTTTGAAGCGCTGTCGCGCGTAGTCACATTGACGATGTAGTGCTCGCTGGCTAGGGCGGTGGGCGCGAGTTGCAGGTCGGCTACCGTTGCATAGTCGGGTATGCCGTCATTGTCTTTGTCTTTAGCAGTCGTCCTAAGATAGATCTTCTCGGCGTTCAGCACGTCCTGCAAAGCGGTCGTCGCCCACATCTCAGCACGGTCGTTGGTGAATTGGCGCGCCGCAAGGGGCTCCTCTCCCTTCGACAGCGAAGTAGTCTGAACCTTACCGGTCTCGTCAATCGAAAAGACACGGGCGTATTCCTGGAACATAGGCGTAGCCTCGCACACGAAGCTTGGGGTGCCTGTTTTGGTGCTCGGCGTGAGACTGACATTGAAGATGTGATTGTAGTGTGTCTCGCCGGCGTAGTCTTCCTTGATGAGACCGTGCTCAAACAGATCGGCTAACGACCCATAATCGGATACGCCGTCCCCATCGCTGTCCTCGCTCTTCTCTTCCAGGTATCGCTTTTCGCCTACGTGGATATCTTGCAGGGCCTTCACAACGGCCTTCTCATCGGCGTAGGTCTTCCCTTTCTTCATCTGGCTCCACTGGAAATTCGCCGCAAACGCCCAGACGGCAATCCAAAGGAGTGCGAAGAGGAACATCCCCACCAATGCGGCCCAGCACCCGGAACGTGACCGGCCTCGAGTAGCGGAAGGTGGCGCCTGGATCTCACTGTATGCGGTCTGCCGCTCGCTCGTCGCGGAGATCTGCGGCGAGAGCCCTTCATCCCGCACGGAGGGGTCCGTATCCCGCCGTGCAAGCAGCGAATCCGCGCTGGCGGTCTGTTCGGGCGTGCCGACGGCGGCCAAGACCTTTCGGAGGTGATCAAGCGTCACGACCGAGCCTGTCGATTCCTCGGCTTCGCGTTCGATATGTTCGCGCAACTCCGCCGTGAGTTCGTCGGCATCCTCGCCTCCCTGCCGCGCAAGCGCCCTCACCTGGGCCAAGTATCCGTCAAGGTATTCTTGGGCTTCCGGCGTCCACTCGCTCATGGCTCTACCTCCCCTTCGTTGCGCAGCAAGGCCACGCCTCGCGCTAGATCGTCCCAATGGGCGTTCATGGTCGCCCGCATCTTCCGGCCGTCGACCGACAACGTGTAGTACTTGCGTGCGGGCCCGCTCGAAGACTCGACGAGCCGCGTCTTCACCAAGCCCATCCGCTTCAGGCGGGACATAAGCGGATATACCGTTCCTTCGGTCACGACCAGCCCGCGAACTTGAGCCAACTGCTTGACGAGGTCGTAGCCGTAGATCTCTCCTTGGGCCAGAAGATTGAGAATGGACAGTTCCAGCACGCCCCTGCGAAGCTGGGTCGTCCAGTTCTCGACATCCACGGAATCCGGCTTAGTGGTCATCGTGGTTCTCCGCCTTTCGAAGACTAGTATAGCACAATGTAGCTTGCGGAGCAAGGTACTAGGCGCAAACTGATGCGGGCGAAGTAACCCATTATTCTAGAGCGCCTTACACTTCGGTCACTGACCCGGAGGTGGTGGCTGGTTCTGCGCGACTCGCGCCTGAATCTCCCCAATGTCGGCCCCCAAAAGGCCAACTCGGACCCCGTTTGATTCCAGCATCCCCTTGGCGCTTTGCCAGAGGATGACCAGCAATATCACAGAAACCACGGGGATCAACATGGCCGCGACCCAGAACAGCAGGGCGGGTTTGCGCAAGGCACTGCCGAGTCTATAGGCGAAGTACATTTGGAAGGGTTCAACGATAAGAACCAGGGGCGGGAACACCAGACAGGTCAAATCCGCCACGATGCACCAAAAGACGGCCTTCTGGTTCTTGGCAATCGACACGAGCTCGTCCATTGTGTATTCCACGGGGACGCCCACTTTCTTTCAAAGGGCGAAGCCCCCTCCGAGAAAGGGACTTCGCCCCGGCAATCAGGTCAATGCGCGAGTCAGCGTGCTTGCAGCAGCCAGCCGTCCAGACCGTAGTAGAACCCGGTCGAGGCCGCGTTCTTGCCGGTGTTGCGCACGGTCAGCTTGTGCTCGCCTGCCTTCAGCGAGAACTCCGGGAACAGCTTCTCTTTGTTCGCAATGCTCGCGTTGTACTGGTCGATGGGTTCGCCCAGCGGCGTTCCATCCAGCTCGTATTGGAAAATGCCGTAGTCATGCGAACGAGTGAACATAATCGTCAATTCAAATTTCCCGTCCTTGGGCGCAGTGACCGGGATTGTCAACGTCTGACCTTCGGCTTGGGGCGTCCAGAACAACTGCGCGCCGCCGCTCCAACCACCGTCTTGTTTCTGAATGGGTCCGGCCGTCGCTTGCGCATTTGGAATGAGCGACTCCGCTTCGGTCATGTTGGTGTAGTCGTAGTTGAGACGCGCATAGCCGACGGGCATCGGCGCGAACGCGGTGTGCGGCTCCTTCTGATACCAGAACGCCACCGACGAGAAATCGTCCGGACGCTCGCCATATCCGGCAAGCTGCTTGTCGTTCTGGTCCAGCACCGGGCCGACGTGTTCGATCTCAACGCGCAATGATTTCTGGAACACGACGGGGTCCGCCAGATGCCACCGATAGACCGATGTGCGGTTGCCGCGTTGGAATCCTTCGAACAGCGGCGCTCCGTAGAACGCCCCCGCCTGTACGCGGAACCCCCAGCCGTCGCAGAAGTAATCCTCGGTGCCCGTGCCGCGCAGGCTTGGCTCCTTCTCTCCGTCGATGTAGAAGAAGTCATCGCCCTCGCCAAACCAACTCGCTGTCGTCTGCCTGCAATTCAGCACCGTACCCGCGTAATGGCCGCGACCCTTGATGTCGGCGATGAGATAGCGCTGGCCCATCGTTGCCGGAAATTCCTGCCGGTACATGGCGTGGAAATACGCTGCGTTCCGCTTGAGCCTTGAAACCTTTAACCAGTCGATGTAGTAATAGAACGCGTCCGTGCGCTTCTTGCCTTCGTTGGTGACGGTGAACTTCGCGGACTTGTGGAAGGGCATCGGCCAATAACAGTTGCGGCCGCGTCCATCCGACGACACGCGAACCGGCAGCGAATCGAACGGCACGTCCATCCCATGGCCGACGCCAAAGAAATCGCCGATCGGACACTCCACCGAAGGCTCCGTCTCCCCGTCCCAGTAGACGCGCAACACAAGCAGCCGCGAATACCCGCGTTCACTCGACGCGATCGTGTTCCAGATGTGCTGGATGATGCCCGGGCCTTCGAGTTCCGCGAGGACAAGCGTAGCCCCCGGCTCGATAGGCCGCGCATCGCCGTTGCCCGTCGCCCAGTTCACATCGCTCGACGATGCCCGCATCGACCGCCCCGCCTTCAGCGTCGAGATATCGTCCATGAATCCCGGCAACGCCTGCGCATATCCCGGCGCGCACATCGCCACAACCAGTAGCCCCAGTATAAATACCCGGCCTTGTCGCAACATTGCGTTCTCCTCCACTCCAGTTGATTGCCCATCCCCCCAGGGAATACTGCATGCTACCACCCCGGCGCCGCGCGGATAAACGAAAGCACAACGGAAGACCCAACTTCTTCGTCCACCGAAACCCAACTCCCCAGTCCACCAAGTCTACATCGTCCGCAACGTTCACCTCCCGACAGGAAGCGCCGCCAAGCCAAGACACCCGCCCATAGGGCGGGATCGGCCGGATCCACTCGGTCCCTCCTCTTTCCCATTCCCCTCTCCGGCCCTCAACCCATGGCCCGCGGCATTCGTCCGCATTCCTGAAAACTTGAAAACACTCCCATTGTCTGATAACGTATCCGGCTGCGATATTCCGCGATAGCTCAGTTGGTAGAGCGGGTGGCTGTTAACCACTAGGTCGTAGGTTCGAGTCCTACTCGCGGAGCCAGACATACGACTCCGGTGAATCCGCCGCCGGAGTTTTGACTAGTGCGCCCTGTGTGGATTTGTGCCCGCGCAGGGCGTCTTTTTTTCGCTCGGGATTTCTTTGGACCTGTTCTCCATTCGTTTCCTGCCTACCATCAAGGCGGTTGGGATCGACGGAATGTCTCATCCTTGCTTGCACCTAGATCTGCGGCAGACTCTTGCACGATTGACTCGCGGCTATTTTGACTGTGCCCGGCAAGAATGACAGTCATTGCAGTATCATGAACTGAGGGATCGCGCCGATTGAGAATCCACCCGCTTGCTGCCCGATAGGCGATACAAATTCGCCTGACCCGTCCGGTCAACTTCATTGGGATGCGTCCGGGGATGAGAAGAAATCCACGCTGAGCCAGTCGGTTCTGTACGTCCTCGATCTTCTGGCCCTGTTGATCGGTATCGAATTCGCGCGCAATACGTCTTAGCCCGCATTTTCCACCGGCGCTTGGCCGCGCCGGTG
>JBHEKO010000709.1:0-11508 GCA_041859475.1 Candidatus Hydrogenedentales bacterium | reverse complement strand
TCAAAGTGAATAGGCGCGGCGAGGCACTCGTCTTGGTAAACGGACTATACTGTTTGTAATTGAATGCGAAGGCCGTTGCGCGCCTTGCAGCGGCATTGGGAGTTACGATGATGGTTTGGAGTTTAGTGATCGTTGCCGCCTTGTCGGGAGGGATACTGCAACAGCAGGATGCTCCGGGCGAAAACATCGAGCGGATGGTCACCGAAGGGGTCGAGCGTATCGTGTCGTCGGTGATGGGCGCCCCGGCCACCGTGGGCGGCATCAAGTGGGACCGGGAAAAGCAACGGCTCACCTTGGAGGATCTGACGATTGCGAATCCCTCGGGATTCTCGGAGGGCAATGCCATCGCTCTCGGCAATGTGCAGCTTGAGGCGGACATTCGCTCGCTGATGTCCGAGCAACCCCAGGTGCGGTTGGTTTCGGTGGAAGGCGCGCACATCAACGCGGAGACGTCGCTTCAGGGCAATAACCTGAAGAAGTTGATGGACAACGCGAAGGGGTTCATGCCCAAGGGCGTCCGCCCGCGCGGGGGATTGCAGCGCGGCGAGAAACGCTGGCGCATCGATAGCGTCGTCATCAACGACAGCGCTATTGCCATGAACTCCCCCCTCTTGGGAAGCTCGGCGAAAGAAAAGAAGTTGGACGGGCTGGAAATGAGCTTCACCGGTCGTAACAACGAGGGAATGACTTCGCAGGAGATCATGGTCCAGATCATGCAGAAGTTGATTGACGAAACCGGAATTCTGGGCGAGTCCAACCAGAATGGAACCGCCGAATCGCCCATCAATGCATTGATTGATTTGCTTGGCCCCAAGCAGGACAGCAAAAAGTAGGCGGTGCGAGACACCGGGTCTTCGCGCATTTACAGTGCCGCGCCTGGCTGTGCTACACTCTCAGGCTATCCAGGTCGGGAGATGCGAAGCATGGCTTATGAATACATCCTCACGGACAAGTCCGATGGTTGCGGAACGATCACGCTGAATCGCCCAAAGGCGAATGCGCTTTCGCTGGAGTTGGTGTCGGAAATCGGATGCGCGGTCCAAGGTTATATCGAGGACGCGGAGGTCCGCTGCATTCTTATCACCGGAGGCGAGGGCAAGTTCTTCAGCGGCGGCGCGGATATTCCGAGCCTGGGAAGTTCGTTGGCAGCGCCCTTTGCCGAGGGTATGCCGTTGCCGGCGGGACTCAAGACCGTGGATATCATCGAGACCAGCCCGAAGCCTGTCATCGCAGCCGTCAATGGAATTGCGGTAGGCGGCGGGTGCGAATTGACCTTGGCGTGCCATTTCCGGCTCGCGGCGGATACGGCGTTGTTTGGGCAACCGGAGATCAACCTGGGCATCGTGCCGGGTTGGGGCGGCTGTCATCGTCTGCCGAGGCTGATAGGCGATGCGCGCGCTCTGGATTGGATGCTGACCGGCCGCATGGTGAGTGCTCAAGAAGCGTTCGAGGCGGGCCTCGTGGTTAAGGTCGTGCCCTTGAGTGAATTGTCGAAAGCGGCCCGCGACCTTGCGGGTGTGCTGGCAAGCAAGCCGGCCGTGGCCACGCGCGCAATTCTGCGGGCCGTCCGCGAGCGCGCATTTCAGCCTGAGTGCGGCAAGGCGCTCGAAGCCGAGGCCTTCGCCGAAGCGGCGGCAAGTCGCGATGCACGGGAAGGCATCGCGGCATTCTTGGAGAAACGTCCCCCCAACTTTACAGGCGCATAGTCGTGCTTCGTCGCATATCGTTCTTCGTATTGGCGGGAATGCTCTGCATTCTCCGTTCGTCGGCGCTGGAGGCCGGGGCGGCCAAGGTCGAGATTACGCCTCCGTTGGACACCCCGCTCAACGGGTACTTCGACCGCATGGGCCACGGAGCCATGGCGGTGCACGACCCCGTGTGGGTGCGTTGTCTGTTTCTGGACGACGACGAGACCACGGTGCTGCTCGTGAATTCCGACCTCTGCATGATCAGCCGGGAACTGCGCGACCGCGTTCTCGAGTTGGCCCCGAAAGAAGTGCCTCGCGAAAACATCCTCCTCACGGGCACGCACACGCACAGCGCGCAGGGCGGCATGATTCGCAATCTCATCGTGCGGTCCGTCTCCGGGCGGTTTATGCCGGATGTATTGGAAGCCACGGCGCAACGATTCGCGGAGGCCATGCAGCAAGCCATCGCCAGCCGGAAACGCGCGACCATCGGCTTCGGCACAACGACGCAGACGGACCTTTCCGTAAACCGGCGCGTAGAGAACGGCCCTACGGACCCGCAGATTGGCGTAATCCGCGTGGACGATTCCGACGGCAACATCATTGCGTTGGCGACGAACTTCGCGGCGCATCCGACGACGGTGGGCGGCGAAGACCAGATGTCCGTGAGCGCCGACTATCCGGGCTTCTACTACAACGAAGTGGAGCGCGTGGCCGGCGGGAGCTGTGTCGCGATGTTCTTGAACGGCGCGGAAGGCAATCAGCGTCCGGGCAACCCCGAGAACAAGGCGGGCTGGGAGCAGACCGAGTCTATCGGCAGGCTGTTGGCGACGCGCGCGATGGAAGTCGCGGGCGCCATCACGTGCGGCGAAGCGAAGCTGCACGTGGCCGCTTCGACGCCAACGCTTCCACCAACGCTTGCGAAAGGGATCTGGCCCGAGACCACGGAACTCAGGACGTTGGAGATCGGCGATCTGTTGTTGAGTTTCATTCCGGGCGAGCCGTGCGTCGAGATCGGGCTGGAATTGCGCAGGCAGGCGCTAGCGCGCGGGTATGCGGCGCAATTCACCGTGGGCCTGGCCAACGACTATCTTATGTACTTCGTGCCGCGCGAGCTGTATCCGGCGCTGACGTACGAGAGCGCGATGAACTTTTACGGGCCGCGCATCGACGCGTGGTTCTACCGCGAGTTCAACAGGCTGATGGTGCGCGGGACCGCACCCGCGGAACCCGCGGTGATCGAGCCTTGGAAGCTGGACGAAATGCCCGCGGGCAAGGCCATCGTGGTTTCGGGAGATCCGTTCGAGTCGGGCTATCGCCGGGGCGCGGCCTTCCGCGAGGTGTTGCAGGAGACCTTCACGGACACGGTGTGCAAGCCGTGCGACAGCGGAGAGTGGATACCCAAAGACGGGCTGTGGGGCTATGCGCCGCGTTTCATGAATCTGACTCCCTTGGCGTTGCCGCGATTGGGAATCGGCGCGCGCCCGATGCTGGCAGGATTGGCGCCCGATGTCTTGGCCGAGCTTGAAGGCATGGCGGAAGGCGCGGGCATGGCGTTCGACGCCGTGTGGCTCACGCAGTGCGCGCCGACCTTCGCGGCCAAGGCCGACCGCGCAGCCATGTACCGCTCTCCGTTCTGCACGATGTTTGCCGCCGTTGGCGACCTGGCAGGCGCGGACGATATCCTCGTGGGGCGCAACTTCGATTGGACCCGGGCAGAAGCCCCGTTTGTATTCGACGTGACTCCAAAGGACGGCCTTCGCTTTCTGTATGTGGCGTTTCCGTGGTCGCTGGGTGTGTTCACCGGCATGAACGAGACCGGGCTGCTGGTCAGTGTCGAGCGGGTCGATCATCTCGGAGAACCCACGCTGGACGGACCGCCAGTCGAGTTCGTGCTGCGAAATGTATTGACAGCCTCGACCGACGTCGCGACAGCCACGGCGGCTCTTCAAGCCGTTACCCACGTCCGGGGTTACCACGTATTGCTTGGCGATGCGGCAGGCAAGGCGGCCGTCTTGGAATTTGGGCCTTCCATCGTTATTCGCGAGCCCAACGATGGATTGCTCCTGGGCATGGACCCCGCGACCGCCGGGGCCGACCCCGCCGCAGCCAAACGCTATGCGCGCCTGTCTTCGCTGCTGGAGGCCGAGCGGATTCTTGATGGCGACGAGATTGCCGCGTACCTCCGCGATTCGGAGCCGGGACGTTCGGGTCTTGAACAAATCTGCGGCTCGGAGACTCGGTACAGTGTGGTCTTCGAACCCAAGTCCAAACGCATGCGCGTTTCGGTTCGGGAAGCGTCCGGCGGGTTGGGTAAGTCCGTCGTGTACGGTTTCGGGAAGAGCAATCCATGAGCGACGTCGTCCGCAATTACACCGGCCAAGGCCGCCCGCTTCAGCGGCGCCGCGGACAGAACTATTCCTCGGGGCTTCCTTGGCGGCGCGTGCTGATCACACTCGTGATAGTGCTTCTGGTCTCATTTCTGTGGACCACGCGCGACAGTTTCGACATCACGCGGTGCATGCCCGCGGGACAACGGTTCAGCCTTGTGCTTGCGGATCCGGTGAACAACCGCAGCCGCATCGTGCAATCGCAGGTATGGGCTGCCATCCCTCCCTCGTTTGGCTTGGCCAAGGCCCTCGAACCGATCCAGCGGAATGCCGGACCTCCGGAGTGGGTGCTCAACAACCTCATCCGGGGCCAGCTCTACCTGCTCGGCAACGATATCTCGTCGTTCAGCGATGTCATCGGCCTTACCAAGATGTCGCGAATCGGGTGTCTGCTCGAACGCCTGCACTGGTTCATGTCCGGCATCGAAAGCGATTACGCCGGAGGATTGCGGCTCCGAAAGCTCACCGCCTCGGGCATGTTCTACGCCGTGCGGGGGCGCATCCTGCTGTTCAGCCCTTCGCGCGACGAGTTGATTCGCGCGCTGACGCTGACCGAAGAAGCGGCCATCGAAGCGAATACGATGTCGGACCTGACGCGGTCGGGCACGGAAGACATGCGCGGCGTCGTGCTGCTGAATCCCGAAGAGCCCTTGGGGGCCACGTTCCAATCGGTGGCATTCGCCATTCGCATCGACGAGACGACCGCCCATACCAAGTTCCGCGGAATCCTGAATGCGCCGGCGCGCGAGCGGTTTGCAGCCCTGGTGCAGGGCGTCGCACCTCGCACGCTTGTCCAGCCTCCCGAGGGCATGCTTCAAGTCTCGCTCGACTTTGGCAAACCGCTCAAGGAAGTCTGGACAGGGCTTGGACAGGCCTTCGAGAGCCCATTCTTCAACGCCTCCAAGTGGCAAACGTGGGAAGAGACCAAACCGGGTGAGACGCCCGGGCTACCTCAACTCATCACAGCGTTGTTCGGCCCGATGGGCCCGGGCATCCGCCTGAGCTGCACCGGGCTTGACGTCAACGAGATGATGCCGGTTCCCTTGCTGGTAGGCACCTTGGACGCCCAAGTATCCGCCCTGCCGGAGTTGTTTAAGGCGATTCCGCCCCCTCCGCCGGGGACGATGCCGTGGGATAGGTACCCCCGCGTGGACACGGCGGCGAATATCGTCCGGCTGCCGCTGGTGGGTGGCCCGTCCATCGAGCCGACCGTGGCCGTATACGGTGAGGACGTGCTCGTAAGTTCAAGCCGCACCGTAGCCGAGGCGCTGCTGGCCAAACCCATCGCCGCCGCGCCGATGGCCGATAAGGGCAACGTCTATGCGCGCATCGAGCCCCGGCCATGCGTCGAACAGATTGTCGAGGCGGGCCGGCAATTCACCGCGTTCAATGGGTTGCGGGGGTATACGCCGGAGAGTTTCGAGGCCGCGGCCACCGAGTGGACAGCCGCCGCATCGCGCGTACGGGAAGTGACGGCGTTGGCGGCCTTCGGTAACGATAGCATCGACGCCGATTTCAAGCTGGTTTGCGAACCCGCGACGCCGCCTCCCGCCCCGTAGTTGCTACTGCGCCACCAATCCCGCTAGGATCGCCCCGGGCTGCACCCGAACATACAGGATACTTATGACTACTGCTGCCGAATCGGCCGGACCCGGAGACGCGTTCGACCCGGAGTTTATCGTCGACCAAGCGACGGATGAGGTCTTGCGGCTTCACCTCGACAAATTCGAGGGACCGCTGGAGGTGTTGCTGTATCTCATCAAGTCGCAGGAAATCGACATCTTCGACATTCCTATTCTGAGAATCACCGAGCAATACCTTCGCTTTCTCGACCTCATGCAAGAGGAAAACCTCGAGGTCACGGGCGACTTCCTGGTCATGGCCGCGACGCTTATCCAGATCAAGTCCAGAATGCTCCTCCCCGCCGACACCGAAACCGGCGAAGAAGAGGACATGGAAGAGGACGATCCGAGGCTGGAACCGGTCGAGAAGCTCCTGGAATACCGGCGATACCGGGACGTTTCGGCCAGGCTGACCTGGCTGGAGGAACAGCGCGCGGACTGGTACACGCGCAATGCGAAGCCCGTCATCGAGCAGCCGGAAGAAGAAGAGGACGTGCTGGAGGTCAATCTCTACGACCTCGTGACGGCGTTTCGCGCTTACCTGCGGTACTTCTCCGACGACATCTTCCACACGGTTCAAGGCGAAGTCGCCTCGGTAGACGAGAAAATCGAGCGCATCGAAGCCCTGATGGCCAGCCATGGCAGCATTGCGTGGTCCGACTTGCTTGGAGAATGCAAGAGCCGGGTCGAGCTCGTCTGCTGTTTTCTGGCTATCCTCGAGATGTGCCGCATGGGCCGCTTGCGCGCGCATCAGCACAACGCGTTCGAGGAAATCCGCCTCTTCCCCCACTCCCGGGCGGCTGCGGTGTGATCTGGCCGTTTCGACGCCGCAAGCCCAAGCCCCTCGGCGGGCAAGGCGAAGATTTGGCCGCGAAACACCTCAAGCGGGAAGGCTACGTCATCCTCGACCGGAACGTGGAAGTCGGCCGTTACGAACTCGATATTATCGCGATCGAAGACGATACGGTCGCGTTCGTGGAGGTCAAGACGCGGCGCGACGACGGATATGCCGCGCCGGAGGACAACATCACTCCGAACAAGCAGCGCCATATCCGCAGCGCGGCGCACCGGTGGCTCAACGAGCACGAAAAGACGGATGTCTACTATCGGTTCGATGTCGTGACGGTGGTGCTCCCGGAATCGGGAGAGGCCAGGATCGTGCTGTATCGCGACGCGTTTCCGGATGTGCGACCCGTGAAAGCAAGCGTCGCACCCCGAACCCGTCTGCGCCGGAGGTAAGCAACCGTGGAACCCGAGACCGCCGCGCTTTCGATTCTGGTCGTCGATGACGAAGCGAACATTCGCAAGACGCTTGCCGTGTGCCTGGAAACGGAAGGGCACGCCGTCGTGTCGGCCGGCAGTGCGGAAGAGGCGCTGCAAGCAGTCGCGCGTCAGAGCTTCGCGCTGGCGTTCGTCGACGTCCGGCTCGGCAATTCAAGCGGACTGGACCTGATTCCGGAATTGCTGGCACAAGCGCCGTGGCTGAAGATCGTGGTGATTACCGCGTATGCCTCGATCGAGACGGCCGTGGAGGCCATGCGGCGCGGGGCGATGGATTACATTCCGAAACCGTTCACGCCGCCGCAAGTGCTGATTGCCGTGCGCAAGATGTCGGAGATGCGTTCGCTCGAGTTGAAGCTGATGCAGGTTCAGCAGGACCTCGCGGGCGCTCACCCGGAAATCGAATACGCCAGCGCGAGTCCCTCCATGCAACGTGTCTATGAATTGGCGCGGCAAGTAGCCCAAAGCGACGCGTCTGTGCTCATCCTCGGCGAGAGCGGCACGGGGAAGACGGTGCTCGCGAAGGCCATCCACGGTTGGAGCCAACGCACGAAGAAGTCCTTTGGAGTCGTATCGTGTCCCTCGCTTTCCGCGGAATTGCTGGAGAGCGAACTGTTCGGTCACGTGCGCGGGTCCTTTACCGGAGCGGTTCGCGACAACCCCGGCAGGGTCATGGCCTGCGAAGGCGGGACCTTGTTTCTCGACGAGATCGGCGAGTTGCCGCTGAGGCTGCAACCGAAGTTACTGCGGTTCATCCAGGATAAGGAGTATGAGAGCGTCGGCGACGCGCGCACGCGGCGGGCCGATGTGCGAATCGTCGCGGCGACCAACACGGACCTGGCACAAGCCGTGGCCGGCGGGCGGTTTCGCGAGGACTTGTACTACAGGCTCAACGTGTTTCAATTGGAGATGCCGCCGTTGCGCGAACGTACGGCGGACATTGCGACGATTTCCAAACGCTTGCTCGCCTTCTTCGGGGCGGCGTCGCACCGCACCTTCCTGGGGTTCACCGGCGAGGCCGAGTAGGCGCTTGAACAGCACCCGTGGCCAGGGAACCTGCGCGAGCTTCGCAACGTCATCGAGCGCGCCACCATCCTTTGCTCGGGCGATACCGTGGGTATCGAGCATTTACCGGAGACGATAGCTTCCCGGAGCCATGTGCCGCGTGTGGGGGAGCACATGTCGTTGGCGGAATTGGAGGAACAGCACATACGGCAGGTGCTTGCCACGACGACTTCGCTTCAGGCCGCGGCGGAGATTCTGGGAATCGACCAAGCCACGCTGTGGCGGCGCCGCAAACAGTACGGAATCACCTGACCGCCGCATTGCATTTTGCAATACACTCGCTTCTGACCGCTTGCACCTTGCACGATCCGCGCCTTCTCAAGGTTGCCTCCCCCCTTACGTAACAACAGCTTACGACTCTTGCCATCTTGGCACATGTCTTGTACTTCCGAACTCAAGGAAGTACACACCATGATTGGATTACGACAGAAACTTGTGATCGGATTCGGGGCACTGCTGCTCATCACCGTCGTCATTGGCGGGGTCAGCATCTCTCAGCTCTACGTGCTGGGGCACGCCATCGATGTGATCATGAAAGAGAACTACCAGAGCGTCATCGCGTGCGGAGGCATGAAAGAGGCGCTTGAACGGATGGAAAGTGGGGTTCTGTTCACGTTGCTTGGCGACGAGAAAGACGGAAACGCGCTGATCAACGCCAATCGAGCCGCGTTCGAAGAAGCCCTACAAACGGAGATTTCGAACGTCACGCTTCCCGGCGAAGAGGAGAAAGCCAAGCGCATCCAGGAGCGATTCACGGAATACCTCGACGCAATCGAGGTCGTGCGCAATCCTGCCGTGGCCATTGAGGAACGCCGCCAAGCGTACTTCGGGCGTTTGCTCCCCGTCTTCACGGACATCAAGACGACCGCCGAGGCGATCCTGAGGATGAATCAAGAGAATATGGCCGCGGCAAATCGCGCCGCCGGCCAGCGCGCGGCGGCCGCGCGGAGCCAGATGGTGGTGTGGCTCGTCGCGGGTTTCTTCGTCGCCGCCGTATTCACCGCGCTCACGAGGCGGTGGATACTGCGCCCCATTCAATTGCTGACTGATTCCGTGCGCGATATCCAACACGGCACCCTCGAAGTCGTCGTGCCGACGATGTCCAACGACGAGCTGGGGCACCTCACATCGGCCTTCAATGAGATGGCGTCGAGCCTGCGCGAATTCCGGCGCGGCGACCGGTTGCAGTACATCCGCATCCAGCGGGCCACGCAGGAGGCGTTTGGATGCTTGCCCGAGGCGATTGCCGTAATCGACGAGACGGGCGAGGTGGAGGTTGCCACACCGAGCGCGCAACACATCTTCGGACTCGCGCCGCACGCGCTGATTTCCCAGTGCATGTACCCGTGGATCGCCGAAGCGTTCTATCAAGTCGTTCGAGAGGGGCGTCCGGTTGCCGCGTCCGCCAAAGACGGCGGGCACCAATTCTTCGTAGACGGCGAAGAGCGCTTCTTTCGCGCGAAGGGCGTGCCGATGATCGAGAACGGCGAGGGGGTCAATGGCGTGATCATGGTTTTGGAGGACGTGACGCAACTGCGCCAGCAGGTGGAGCTGAAACGCGGGGTCATTTCGACGGTGTCGCATCAGCTCAAGACCCCGCTGACGGCCATTCGAATGGCGGTGCACCTGCTGCTCGAAGAGAAGGTGGGGCCGTTGAATCCGAAGCAGACTGATCTGATATTAGCGGCGCGCGACGAGGGCAGCCGGTTGTCGGCGATACTCGACGATCTGCTCGATATCAGCCGCATCGAGTCGGGCCGCGCATTGTTGGACCTGCGCCCGATCCCCTCCCCCACGCTCGTGTTCGACGCCGTGGATCGGCATGCGGGCCCGGCAAAGGACAAAGGGATCGCGCTGACGGCAAACACCGCGATGGATTTGCCTGATGTGTTCGCGGACCCGATGCGAATCACGCACGTGTTCGACAACCTCGTGGGCAACGCCTTGAAATACACACGTCCCGGCGGATCGGTGACCATCGGCGCGTCGTGCGACGAACAGCATGTCACGTTTTCCGTATCGGATACCGGCGAGGGCATTCCGGACGAGATCCGCGGGCGCATCTTCGATCCGTTCTTTCGCGCGCCGGGACAGGACAAGGCCACGGGCGTTGGCCTCGGATTGGCCATCGTGAAGGAAATTGTGACCGCCCACGGCGGCAGCGTCGGCGTTGCGGGAGGGAATGGCGCTGGGTCCATCTTCTCGTTCACGCTCCGGCGCGCCGATGCGGCTCAATCGACGGAGGTTTCGTGATGTTGGACGCGGTGTTTATTGCAGTCGCGCTCGCCTTCTTCCTGTTGTGCGCCGGATATGTCCGGTTTTGCGAAAGGCTATAGACATGTTTGACGTTCTCGTTGGATGCGTTGGTTTCGCCTTAGCAATTTACTTGCTCGTGGTCCTCGTGCGGCCCGAGCGTTTTTAAGGAACTTCTGCTGCAATGGATATCTTCGGTTGGATTCAATTCGCGCTGTATTTGGGCGCGCTGGTGCTCCTTACAAAGCCCATCGGGCTTTATCTTGAGCGCGTGCTCGACCCGGCGGCGCGCACGCCGGTCAGCCGGATTGCGGACCCCATCGAGCGCCTCATCTTCCGTGTCATGCGAGTGAAACCCTCGGAGGAGCAGACGTGGCAAGACTACACGCTGTCGATGCTGACGTTCAGCGCCGTGTCGTTGCTGTTCACGTATGCGATTCTCCGGCTCCAACACGTGCTGCCGCTGAATCCACAAGGGGTTGCCGCCGTCCCGCCCGCATTGGCGTTCAACACCGCGGTCAGTTTCACGACCAACACGAATTGGCAAGCTTATGGCGGCGAGTCCACTCTGTCGTATCTGTCGCAGATGGTTGCTCTGACGTTTCACAATTTCGCGTCGGCCGCCGTGGGCATTGCCATTGCGGCGGCGTTGGTGCGCGGCATTGCGCGCCGCGCGGCGGGATCGATCGGCAACTTCTGGGTCGATTTGGTGCGCATCAATCTGCACCTGTTGTTGCCGCTTTGTTTCGTGTTCGCTTTGTTTCTGGTGACGCAAGGCGCGATTCAGAATTTCAGCGCCTACACACCGATCTCCACGCTTGAAGGAGGAGCCGCGACACAGTCGATCGGGCAAGGCCCCATGGCGTCGCAGGTGGCGATCAAGATGCTCGGAACGAACGGCGGCGGGTTCTTCAATGCCAACGCCGCGCATCCCTTCGAGAACCCGACGGCACTGTCGAATTTCGTGCAGATGCTGTCTATCTTTCTGATCCCAAGCGGCCTCACGTATTACCTCGGGCGCATGGTGAAGAACCAGCGCCACGGGTGGGCCGTGTGGGCGGCCATGGCGTTCCTCTTCGTGGCGGGCGTTATGGTCTGCTGGTCCGCGGAATCCTACGGCAACCCGCGCATGCATGCGTTGGGCGTTGACGCAGCCCCAGGCAACATGGAAGGGAAAGAAGTCCGGTTCGGCGTGTTCAACTCCGCGCT
>JBHEKO010000707.1:0-7079 GCA_041859475.1 Candidatus Hydrogenedentales bacterium | reverse complement strand
GGCGCTGGCCCCCATCTTCCAGTCCACCAAAGGACCCCCGCAACTGGGCCCATTTTCTGGATTGCGAGGACTTCTTTTGTTTGCAGGGGGGTAAATGGTATACTCGCCCCGCACACCGCACATAGTGTGCGCACAGGACGATAACAGACGTGCAGACACGATTCCCGGAATGGATACGGCGCTCATGGGCGTCCGGAAATGACTTCAACTTCACCAGGGGACTGGTCGAAGGGTTGTCGTTGCATACCGTTTGCCAAAGCGCACGCTGCCCGAACATGGCCGAGTGCTGGCAACGCCGGACTGCGACTTTGATGGTGCTCGGGAATACGTGTACGCGGAATTGCCGCTACTGCTCCGTTCCCAGCGGGAAACCCGAGCCCCCGGAAGCCGAAGAGCCGATCCGCGTCGCGGAAGCTGTCCGGGATATGGCCCTAAAGCATTGCGTCATCACATCCGTAACACGAGATGACCTCCCCGACGGTGGCGCGCGGCATATCGCGGACACCGTTCAGGCGATTCGGACCCTTTGTCCCGAAACGACCATCGAGTTGCTTGTGCCCGATTTCCAGGGGGATGCGGCATCGATTGAGACAGTCCTCGCCTCCCAAGCGGAGGTATTCAGTCACAACATCGAGACGGTCGAGCGTCTCTACCCGGCCGTGAGAAGCCGCCGCTACACCTATCGGATGGCGCTGGGCGTTCTCCGTCAGGGCAGCGCCTACCGGCCGCAACCGATACTTAAGTCCGCCCTCATGACGGGTCACGGCGAGACGGCGGAGGAAGTACGGCAAACGCTTTGCGACTTGCTGGAAGCGGGGTGCGATGCGGTAAGTATTGGCCAATACTTGCGTCCGACGCCCAAGCAGCGCGAAGTGGAGGAGTATGTGACGCCGGAACGTTTTCAGGAGTACGAGGCCTTGGCATACGAACTGGGATTCCAATTTGCCGTGGCGGGGCCCTTTGTACGTAGTTCGTATCGGTCGGATGAGTTGATGCAGACGCGCTTTGCGCGCGAGCGGATGGAAGCAGTAACGGGGTAGCGCACGTTTCGTGCACGTAGAACGGATGGAGAGAAGGTCCGATGACCTATGAAGTCAAGTTGCCCAGTCTTGGGCAGGATGCCGCGGACACGGCAACGATATCGTACTGGCTTGTCGAAGAGGGAGACAAAGTCAAAGAGGGGGAAGACCTCGTCGAAATGACGACGGACAAGGCGGCATTCTGCGTGCCGAGCCCCAAGGGCGGCGTTCTCGTTGAAAAGCTGGTCCAGGAAGGCGATGAAATCTCGGTAGGCGATGTGGTCTGTGTCTTAGAGGTGTAAGTCGTTCGACGTTTAACCGGCCCCATGTCTCTGCGCCCATTGAGAATACGCGGCGTCCGAGGCGCGGTGCAGGTGCATTCAATGGATAGTGAGCGGTCACGTCGACGGGCCGCTTTATCCTTTTTGGGAGACCGTAATCATGGCAATCGGAGTAGGGGTCATCGGCGCAGGGACCGTGGGCGGCGGCGTCATCAAGACGTTGCGGGAGAGCGCCGAGCGCATCACGAGGCACGCGGGTGTCGGAATTGCCTTGACGCATGTTGCCGACCTGCGCCCCGACCTCGAACAGGCTTTCGACTTGAGCGGCGTGACCATCAGCCGCGACGCGGCGGCGTTGGTCGATGACCCGAACGTGCACGTGGTCTGCGAGCTCATCGGGGGGGTCGAGCCCGCCAAGAAGTTCATTCTCAAGGCATTAGGGGCTGGCAAGCATGTCGTAACGGCCAACAAGATGCTTCTCGCGAAGCATGGCCCGGAGCTCTGCGAGGCCGCAATCAAGGGCGGCGCGGAGCTGCGCTTCGAGGCGGCGGTGGCCGGCGGCATCCCCATCATTAAGGCCTTGCGCGAGGGGTTGGCCGCCAATCACATTCAGTTTGCGTACGGCATTTTGAATGGGACCTGCAACTACATTCTGAGCCGCATGACGTACGAGGGGCTTGAGTTCGCATCAGCGTTGAGCCAGGCGCAGCAACTCGGGTTTGCGGAGACTCCGCCGGACCTGGATATCGAGGGCCACGATACGGCGCACAAGTGCCAGATCGTTGCCTCGCTCTGCTATTCGACGCAGGTCGACTTGAAGGATATCCACGTCGAAGGCGTCACCAAAGTGACGCACGCCGACGTGGCCTATGCCCGGGAGCTTGGCTATTTGATTAAATTGTTGGCTATTGTCCGATCGGACAATGGCGAGATTGAGGTCCGTGTCCACCCCACTTTGGTGTCCGAGGACCATTTGCTGGCGTCCGTGCGCAACGAATTCAACGCGATTTACGTTAAAGCAGATGTAGCCGACGCGACGTTGTACTACGGGCGCGGGGCAGGACGCATGCCGACGGCAAGCGCCGTCCTTGCGGACATTATCGACATTGCCCGCCGCGGAAACGGCCCGGTCCCTCCCCCATTTTCCTATACGCAAACAAAGAAGCTGCGGGACATGGGCAATATCCGGTCGCGCTACTACCTGCGAATGACGACCATGGACAAGCCGGGGGTGCTTGGTAAGATATGCACGGCGTTGGGCAGCCACGGCGTGAGTATCGCCTCGTGCATGCAGAAGGAAAAGCACGAAGCGGATCGAGTCCACATTGTATTGATGACGTCCGATGCCAAGGAATCGGACATGCGAGCGGCGCTCGCCGAAATCGACGCGCTTGACGCGGTACGAGAGCCGACACACCTATTGCGGGTCCTAGAATAGACTACGCGCGCCAAGCGCGGAGCGGAGTTGGAGGCGAAATCATGATGAACCGGGGAATCATCGAGCGATACAGGCAGTACCTTCCAGTGACGGAGCGGACGTGTGTCATCACGTTGAACGAAGGCTCGACGCCGCTGGTCGCCGCGCATAACCTGAGCACGGCCATTCATCCCAAGCTTGAAATCTACTTGAAGTACGAGGGGCTGAACCCGACGGGCAGCTTCAAGGATCGTGGAATGACCATGGCGATCACCAAGGCGGTCGAGGATGGCTTCAAGGGGGTGATCTGCGCGTCGACGGGAAACACCTCGGCTTCGGCGGCAGCGTACTCGGCACGGGCTCGCATTGCGTGCGCGGTGCTGATCCCCGAAGGAAAGATCGCCTTTGGAAAGCTCTCGCAGGCGATGATTCACGGCGCAAAAGTGATCCAAATCAAGGGGAACTTCGACGAGGCCTTGAAGCTTGTCATCGAGATCACGAAGAACCACCCGATTCAATTGGTCAATTCCGTCAATCCGTATCGCATCGAAGGACAGAAGACCGGGGCCTTCGAGATTGTCGATGATTTCGAAGGGGTTGCGCCGGACTATCACGCGCTTCCGGTGGGCAATGCCGGAAACATCTCCGCCTATTGGAAGGGATACAAGGAGTATCACGAGGCAGGAAAGTGCAAGAATCTGCCGCGTATGCTTGGGTTTCAGGCGGCAGGCTCCGCGCCGATCGTGTTGGGGCATCCGGTTGAGCAGCCGCAGACGTTTGCGACGGCCATTCGTATCGGGAATCCGGCAAGTTGGAAGACTGCCGTGCAAGCGCGAGACGAGTCGGGCGGCGTGATTGGAATGGTCACGGATCACGAGATCCGCGAGGCCTATAAGATGTTGGCTTCGTTGGAAGGCATCTTCTGCGAACCGGCGAGCGCGTCCAGCATAGCGGGGTTGATCAAGTTGGCGGCAAACGGATTCTTCGACGACGTAAAGCCTGAAGTTGGCGACCGCGTGCGCGTGGTCTGCATACTCACGGGGCATGGTCTCAAGGACCCGGACAGCGCCATCAAGTCCGCCGAGCAGCCTCAAACCGTGGATTCAACCGCGGATGCCGTGCTTGAAGCAATGGGCCTTCGCGAGACAGTGCAGGTCTAGATGATTCAGAAGCAGTTCGCCTTAATCTTCGATATGGATGGTGTTCTCGCTGACACCGAGTCGCTGATTGCCCGAGCGAGCATCGATATGTTTCGCGAGCTGTACGGAGTCGAGTTGAGGGCCGAGGATTTTCGTCCGTTCATCGGGACGGGCGCAGTCCGCTACGTCGAAGGACCGGCGGAGAAGATCGGTCTGAAGATCGACCTCGCGAAGGCGCTCGATATTCGCTTCAGGAACTTCTCGGCGTTGCTGGACGCGGGCGAATGCCGTCCTTGTCCGGGGGCGCTCGAATTGGTGAACGCCGCCGCGGACAGCGGCGAATGGAATCTGGCCATCGCAACGTCCAGCCCTGGGGACAAAGCCAAGGTTACGTTGGACACGGTCAACGCGCCGACGGAGAAGTTTGACGTCATCATTACCGGGGACATGGTGACGCACAAGAAGCCACATCCCGAGATTTACCTCGCGGCTCAGTCCGCGTTGGGTCTTCCTGCTTCTCGCTGTCTCGTGGTCGAGGACGCGGTGACGGGCGTGCAGGCCGCCAAGTCGGCGGGCATACGATGCTTGGCCGTCACGTCCAGCTTTCGCGCGGACGATCTAAAGCTTGCGGACTACATCGTGGACTCGCTGGAGCACGTGACCTTGAATACGCTCCGCAACGTGCTGTCATAAGCCAGAGGTCTCCGGGGTGAGCGTGTCCGCAGCCGAAGAGCCGGCTGGAAGCCGGCGGTACTGGGTTCGCATACATGAGCCGATCAATTGAGACAATCCGGCTGGCGGGACACGTCCCGTACAGCGAGGCCTATTCGCGGCAGGTGGAGCGGCGCAAGGCCGTGGAGGAGGGCTCCGCGGGCAACGCGCTCTTCCTTCTTGAGCATCGGCCCGTCATCACGTTGGGGCGGAGTTTCCAGCCTCAGAACCTACTGCAAAGCGAACCTGACCTTCGGGCGCTTGGATTCGATGTCTGCCGGGTCGACCGCGGAGGCGACGCCACCTATCACGGACCCGGCCAGCTTGTCGCGTATCCCATTTTGAACCTCAACGTGTGGACGCCTTCCATTCAATGGTACTTGCGAACGCTTGAATCGGTGCTGATTGCCCAGCTCGCGGAGTATGGGCTTGAGGGCGGCCGTTTGGAAGGGTTCACGGGCGTTTGGGTGAACGGGGCCAAGGTGGCTGCGGTGGGTATCGGCGTGCATGGGTGGGTGACCTTTCACGGCATCGCCTTGAACGTGGACCCGGACATGAATCACTTCTCGCATATCGTGCCGTGCGGAATCTTGGACAAGCCCGTCACGTCTCTGCGCATGCTTCTCGGCACACCTCCCACGATGCCGCAAGTGATGGACGATTTCGAACGGCATTTTCGTGCGCAGTTCGAGGTGGTTGGGTAAGGTAAGAGCCGGCTGGGGGCCAGCGGTGCGAGAACTTGCCGGCTGGAAGCCGGCGGTGCAAGATATTGCCGGCTGGAGGCCAGCGGTGCGAGAACTTGCCGGCTGGAAGCCGGCGGTACAAGACGTATCGGCTGGTAGTAAGCTGGTCAGAAGCTCCAGACGAACGGAATCAGCGCGGTAGCCGTCATGCAAACGACAAAGTCGAGCGGCAAGCCGACTTTCAGGAAGTCGCTGAATCGATATCCCCCGGGCCCATACACCATCAAATGCGTTTGGTAGCCGATGGGGAGAGCAAATGCGGCCGATGCCGCAATGGTGACCGCCATGACAAAAGGCCTCGGATGGACGCCCATCTCCCCAGCCATCGCGACGGCAAAGGGGAATATGAGTACGGCCGCGGCGTTGTTGCTTATGAGTTCCGTTGCGATGTTCGTCATGATGTAGATCACGAGCAGCACGGCAAAGGGTCCAAGCATGCCCGCGTGCTGCACAACGGCGTGCGCGATGTGTTCTACCAACCCCGAGTTCTCCATGCCTTTTCCAATCCCAAAGGAGGCGGCAATCGTAATCAGAGTCTGCCAGTCGACACTCTCGCGGGCGTCCGCGGCGGAGATACATCGCGTGAGAATCATGAGTCCGGCGATCAAGAACGCCGCCGCCGCGGTCCCGACCCATTCCGTGACGAGCAATCCGATGAGCAGCGCGAGGAGGACCAGGGAAAACAGGGCGCGGTCGTGCCGCACGGGCCGCGAATCGGTGACTCCGCTCACCAGATAGAAATCCGGGTTGTTACGATGCGCCACCGCGAAGTGCGGACCCGTTTGAAGCAGCAGAGTGTCGCCGTTGTGGAGGACGATGTCCCCCACTCTTCCTTTGAGACGTTCACCGCCACGATGTACGGCGACGACAGCGGCGTTGTAGACCGCACGGAAGTTGGCGTCGCGGATGCTCTTCCCGACGAGCGGAGACTTGTTGGAGATAACGGCTTCGCACAACACGTTGCCGCGGCGCGCCGCTGCCCGAGCTTCATAGCCTTGATCCGCGACGGGAACCAATCCGGGAATCCGCTCCAAGTCCACGATGGTATTCACAACGCCGGTGAAGGTGAGAATATCTCCTTCTTCTAGGAGTTGATCCGGACCCACCGGGGTGATGACCTGTTCGTTTCGGAGAATTTCGATGAGGAAAAGGCCGGGAAGATGTCTCAGGCCCGCCTGCTCGACGCGTTGACCGATAAGGCGGCATCCGGGCTGAATGCTCATGTCTATCAAGTACTCACGCATCGATTCGCCGAGTTGCTCCAGAAGGTCTTTTCGCTCGGGCAGGAGCCGGCGCCCAATCACGATGAGATAGACAATCCCGGCGATGGCGCAGGGAACACCGACCATACTCAGTTCAAAGATCCCCATAGGCTGAAGGCGAGGGTCCGTCTTTGCGACGTTGGCCATCAGGCCGTTCACAACGAGGTTGGTGCTGGTGCCAATCAACGTGCACGTTCCGCCGAGAATCGTCATGTAGGACAGTGGAATGAGGATTTTGGAAGGCGACACGCGGTGCTTTCGGCACCAACCCGTTAGAATGGGAAGCAGCATTGCGACGACAGGAGTGTTGTTGAGAAAGGCGGACATGGTAGTCACCGTGACGCTCATCCGGATCAGGACAGAGCGTTCGGTGCTCGCCTTGCCAAGTATCCAGGCGCCAATGGTATCGAGAGCGCCGGTCTCGCGCATTCCGGAGGCGACGATAAAGAGCGCCGCTACCGTCAGCATGCCTTCATTGGAGAAGCCCGAAAAGGCCTCCTGAGGAGA
>JBHEKO010000819.1:0-2749 GCA_041859475.1 Candidatus Hydrogenedentales bacterium | reverse complement strand
GCGGCGGCCTCCGCACCCGATCATCCCGACGCGGATAGTGTCGTTGCCCGCGGCATAGACGCGGCTCCCCAGGGTGTGGGCGCCGGAAGCGACGGCAGAAGCCACTACCGCCGAGCGTTTCAAGAAATCGCGCCGTGTTGTTCCCTGCTTTGAATTTGGTTGCCCTGAATGTGGCATTGCACCTCCTCCAACGACATGTCTCAACTGAGAGAATTGGTTTGGACCCGTGATTCGATTGAAGGCATCTTCTTGGTGCGTGACCCCCATGCGCCCCTCCGCAACCGGCGTCGCGGAGGGTTCGTTGAGAGTAGCGCATTGTTGCGGTTTGCACAATGATCTATTGGGCGTGGGGTCTCATGGATGAATGAACGACGCGAGGGGCGGTGAGTCGATGGCATCGAACTGACTTCGATGCATCCGGATGGGAACCGAAGCTCCGGGACGTGCAATGGAGATTGTCGTACCGGTGGCAAGTAATATATGGAGCGTCGCGGCACTGGAGACAACTTGCGGACACGGTTCAACCCTTGGCCGCGACGTTCAGGCCGAGCGCACGGTATAAGTCAGCGGCAAATTTCGGCACAGGCGTTCTATACTCGAAGTTTTTCAAACCACGCGAAGAGCGCCACAGTGCCCGCGCAGAAGATCGGAATAACGACCCAATGCGAAATGCCGAGGGTTTCCGGCAAACCGATCTTACCGAAGTCTTTCCAAGCCAAGACGGATTTCACGAGGACAGGAAAAGCCTCCGCGTAAAGCGCCGCGCCAATCAACATGCCTATCACGGCAAACAGGGCGTGCCAGCGTCCTTCGGCGACGGCTCCGACGGAGGTGCCAGGGCAGTAACCCATCACAGCCCATCCACAACCAAAAAGCAGTCCGCCAATTATGACGCCGCCCATGTTCATCGGCTTGTGGCTCAGCGCGATAACGTCGAAGTCCGCAAGTGCGTAGAGTCCCACCATCCCAACGAGGATCGCCGACATCATGAACTTGAGAATCGTCATATCCTTGAGGAGCATGGCACCCACTTGTTTGTCGAATCGAAGGACACGTCCCTTCTGCAGTAGGAAACCAAAGATGATCCCCGTGAATAGTCCCAGAAGTTGTTCGCGCATATCAGGACTCCCTATAGACGAAATGGGCAACGAAAACCCCCGCACCGAAAAACATCGCCAGCGCCACGAGGCCGCTGACAGAAAGTTGCATGATGCCGCTCAGGCCGTGTCCGCTGGGGCAACCATCAGCCAGGCGTGCGCCAAACATGGCAACGGCGCCGCCGCACAACGCACCGATGGCCCGTTTGGCCACGGAGCCCCCGAACCGTGCCTTCCAAGTCGGCGGGACGCTTTCCAACTTGAAGCTTGAATCCGTTAGCGCCGATATCAACGCACCGACGAAGATGCCCGTAACAAACAAGAACTGCCAATCTACTTTCACTTTTTCCTTGGTGAAGTAGGCGTTTGAGGCAACGTGGCTGGGCGAGACAGCCTGCTCGCACAGGCCTGCGGCGCGGACAAACGTGGTTGACGCACCCAGGAATTGCGTTTGGGGAGTTAACCACGTTGTCGCCAACGCGGATGCGATCGCCAGCACCCCCACCAGGGCCCCCGCGACATAGGGACTCCATGCTCCGTCATCCGACTTCCACCTCATTGCGGACTCCTTACTGGTTGATGTAACACAAGCACTTCCGGTTACGCGATTGACGAGGCGTTCGAGAGGACTTCTGCCGGAAAATGGGAGTCGCCCGATTTCTCGCGGGAGATTCTACGCAACCGCCGTATGCCTAGCAGCAAGCAGACAGGCCGCATTCCTCGTGAACCGCACAATTCCTCTACAGACTCGCCCAAATCTCCCACTATTTCAACCTCATCCTCGTCTCGCGGCGTGAGGCTGTACCGCGCAGGCAATACGGTCACGCGATGAGGCGCACCTACGAGCAAGCCGGGGTGCGAACAGGGCTCTGATTTGAAGAACATGCGGCCATGTGTCTATGAGGCAGGCAGTGGATGAATGCAATGAAGAAACTGAAAGGTCACGCCAAACGGTTGTCGTCTGGTTTCTTGTCACCTCCCGCCAGTGCGGTATTCAGGAGTTCCGCGAGCGCCTTGGTCGATGGAAGCTCGCCGGTGCGTTTTGCGAGGACGTGCGTGTTGCCGGCGGTGGTGGTAACTTTGAGTGAGTAATAGAGCTTGCTGCCGGCTTGCACATCCTGGACGGGCTGGATTGCCGCGATCTCGTCGCAGCGGAGCGTTTGTGGCTTGCCGCCGAGCCATCCGCTCGAGAATTCGAGGACGCCAAACTTGGCTTCGATGTGGCTGGACGCAAGCCAAAGATCCAGGACGTGCCATCCGAGGAAGATCTCGAAAATGCCCACGCCAATGGGAAACACGATGGGGACGTCGAATTCGAGCAGGGCAACGAGAAGCACGGTCCAGAGGAGCAGGAAGATCGTTGTACCGATGGCAAGCCGCGGATTCCGCGCGGCAGGCACGTCGATACGCATGCCGCCCGAGGCGAGCGGGGTCACGCGAATGCCCAGAGCCTGCACGTCGCGCACGGGGTCGGCTTCGGCAAGGTACGGGGCCAGCGGGGTTTCGTCCAGCACGTAGTGTGGCTGGCTTGCCTCGGTCTTGAAGACGGGCACATCGAACTGTGCAGCATAGTCTACGCCGGGAGTGGCCGCTTTCAGCACGAGCCGCCATACGATTGCGTTATTTGAATTGGATTCGTCCGTTTCGCGGCG
>JBHEKO010000765.1:0-6530 GCA_041859475.1 Candidatus Hydrogenedentales bacterium | reverse complement strand
GATCGAAGTCCAAACGCCGTGGCTTGAGAGGGTTCTTGCGGAATCGAAGGCCACATGGAAGTTCGCCGTCTTTCACCATCCCGCCTATGCGTCCGCGCCGCATCGAGACAATGAGGACGTGCGCGAGCAGTGGGGCGCGCTGTTCGACAAGTATCACGTGGACATGGCGCTTCAAGGGCACGACCACGCCTACTTGCGAACGCATCCGATGAAGGACGGAAAGCGCGTCGAGACCGCCGCGCAAGGCACGTACTACGTCGTGTCCGTATCGGGCACCAAGTTCTACAAACAGGAACCGCACGACTACGCGGCCGTCGAATTCGTGAAGGTCCCCACGTACCAGGTGTTGGATATCACGGTCAATCCGGATCGCCTCACGTATCGCTCCTATGATATGCAGGATAACGTGAAAGACGAAGTGATCATCGAGAAGTGACGCGAGAAGAATGAATAGGACGGATCCGCCGGATAGGACGAATCCGTCCTGTGGAGTGACTCTAGGACTATACGCGCAAGTAATCGGCCTGCCAATCCTTGACCAAGCGCTTGATGGCGTCGGAGGTGGCGATTCTCTCGGTCAAGACTTTCGTCACGAGATCGGGCATCTCCGCGTCAGATGCAAACCGAAGGCCGATGAGCTGGGGAAGGGTGAGTTCGGGTATGCGTGCGCGCAGGGTGTCGGGCAGCACGCGATCCAGCCTAAGCCGGGTTTCCAGACGGATAACCCGGTCTTGCACGCGCGTGGCATATCCCCGCATGCGGTAGAGCACAAAGACGATACTTATCGCGATGCACACGATAGCCGCCGCGATGTAGACCGGACCGAAGTACATGCCCACCAGGGCCAGAAGAATGGCAATCAGGTCGAGGGCTGCAATGACATAGAGACTGTTGTCGAATGTTGTGTGATTCGCGTAGTTCTGAACAGGTTGATCGGCCACGGCGTAATAGCTCCTTGCAGTCAGACGGTATCCAAGGGTTGGACGTCAGTTTCGAAATAGCGATGCAGCGCTTTCGGCAGTACATGGTAATCCGGCATGGGCACCTTAGTCCACAGGGGACGTGAATTGTAGGTGTCCCAGAAAACGACGGTCTTTCCCTTCAAGATTCCTCTTCGCGCATCGCCGACCACGGCGGCCAAGGCTTTTGCCGAGTAGGTGCCGTCCAGCCGGACGCCCTCGGCGTCGTATGCCAGCTTCATTGCCTCCACGCATTCGGGGGTGTATTGCGCGTAGCGTTCGCCGTAGTAGTCCTCGCGCAGCGCCAATTCTTCCGGGGTGAACGACAATTTTGGGAAGGCCGGATCGGACTTGTCGAGGAGGGCGAGCGTCTTGTCTACCAGCGTGGTCAATGCCGCGCGATTGGCCAACGCCGGTTCGATTACGCGCACCGGTTCGACGCGCGTTTTCATGCCCGCGGCCTTCAACCCGATTGCCAAGCCTGCCGTGCTTCCCATGGAACCCACGGCCACATAGACGACATCCGGCTCGGGCAGTTCGCCGGCACGGACCTGCTCGCGCAACTCGAATGCTGCGTTGACGAACCCGACGACTCCGACGGGGCTGGAACCGCCCGCGGGAATGATCATCGGGGTCTTCCCGTATCGCAGCCGGTGACGCATGCTTTGCCAGGCAACGCCGATCGCGATGGCCGCCTTATTGGGGTAGTAGTTCAACTCCGCGCCAAATGCGTGTCCCAACAGCAGATTGCGCTGCAACGAACTCGAATTGACCTGAGGCAGCAGCATCGAGATGCTTCGCAGACCCGATTGACGGGCGTAGATGGCGGTGCAAAGGGCGTGATTCGAGCCAGCGAATCCGAACGTCATGACCTCCTTCGCGCCGATGGCCTTTGCCTGTCCGAAAAGGAACTCCAGCTTTCGGACCTTGTTGCCGCCATATACGGGACCGGAGATGTCGTCGCGCTTTATGTAGAGGCCGTCGAGACCTACCGCCGGCCCCAAGCCTTCGCAGTGTACGATGGGCGTCGGAAACTCTCCCAACGAAAGATGCGGCAGAGCGCTTTCCAGTCCTGGATATGCGCCAAACAACGGAATCATGTGCTACCCCCACTCAAGTTTCGGGCATATTCGGGCGCACTGCTGCGCAAGGCGTGATTGCGGCCACGAAGCATGCCGTGGCCTTATCAGTGCAACGCGCAAGAGACTCGCGCGTCAGGCAGGTGCGGAGAAAATCTGCTCGATCCGTTTCCAAACGTACCACGAAATGGCGTGGTGACCGTCTGTGTCTACGCCAAGAAACCGCACGCCGATGCTGTGCTCGGTCTGCGGCGGTTCGTCACCGATGTGCACTACGCTTCCCGATATGCGAATAGGCCGTTGCTCTACGGCCATTAACGTAACCCGTACAGGCTCTCCAACCAGGACGGCCGCCGGCGTGCGTAGCAACGCTCCGCCCGAACTGATGTTGAGAATCTGAGCTTCGCAAGGCCCGCCCGACTGGGCGCTCTCAACTGTTGCCGTAAAACTAGACGGCACGCGCAGGAAGGAGCGCAGGTCGATTCGGTCGAGACCAGGAGAGCGCAACAAGACGACTTCGCGGGTTTCGCCAGGGGCAGCCGTCAGCACTTGGGCGAAGTAGCCTGCGACGGCTCCGTTCTCGGGAAACTCCAAGGTGAGGCCGCTGCCTCGGGTGGGTACCCCATTCTCGGGACAGCGCAACCGAATGAGTTGTTCGCGCACGTCGATCACTTCTGCCGGAAAACGTTTTGCTCCAATACGGAGGTGGCAGCAGTTGCCGCGTTTGATATGTGTCGCCATTAAATCGGCTCCGGGTTGCTATCCCCAACACCGGCTGGGATACATCATCGATTGTGTGAAAACCGCCATATCTTAGCAAATGGCGAAGCGAAATACCAGTCAAATACGCAAATCGCTACTTTTCAACCTTCTTGAGTTCATCGGCCTTGTGTGTGCTCAGGTCCGCGGCCAGGAAGGCCGCATCGTCGGGGAGTATTACGCGGACCTCTTCGACCCTATCCACATCAACCTGGAATCCTGACCCGCTGAAGTCCTGCAGATGTCCTCCAAAGGTCTTGTCGTCGCTCAGAAAGTGAAGATGGTACCCGGGCACGTTCAGTCCACGTACGTATTCCGGACACCGGAAGCCAAGAAGGGTTCCGGACACCCCTTTTTTTTCGAACACGCTCTGCTTTTCGACCACCTGGGCAAGTCGAGGATACGGTTTGGTTTGGCTCGGAACGGTCCTGATCTTGATGGAATCGAAGACTCCGGACACGCGAATGGCGTAAAACACGTTCATGCTTGGAAGGTGCTCATCCAGCCCGGCGGTGAAGGCTCCGAAGTTCTGCGTATCACCCACCGCGACAGTACGTTCCGGGTAAAACCGAATCACCGTGGCAAACGGCGTAGTTTCCGTTCCGAGCACGCGGGTGACAAGTCCGCTGGCCTGAGCGCGATAGCACTTGCCATCGAGCACAATCATCTCGCCGTCCAGCCGGTCGAACGTTCCAATGCCCAAGTTTCCATAGCGAGTCACCTGCCGCACCGGAAACGTCCCGTCGTACACACCTTCCAGCAAGGCGTCGATGGTGGAGAGTTGGACAATCGGGGCCTGTGCGCGGGGGAGATGCGCGCAACCCACTGATATCGTTGAGGTAACAATGAAGAGCCCCACAAGGACGCCGTGGAACGAAAGTGTCAATCGCATCGAAGGTACTCCGGGAATTTGCCGAGATCTCTTATTACAGGGTATCATTGTTGGTGACGGTTATCGATAGATCTTCTACTTAGACGCTCCTTCACGCATGCGCCATGGTGCGCACTTTTCGAATATAAGGTATTCTCCCTTGTCCAAGCAGAGACCCAAACGCGTCCGTTCCCGTGTCGGTTACGTAGTCTCCGACCTGCACCTCTTTTCGCGCCGCTCAGACTACAGCGTACACGAACGCCACATCTTCCAGGCCGCGGCGAAAGCCGACGTGTTTGTCCTCAACGGCGATACGTTCGACTTTCGTTGGACGACGCTGCCCAGCATTGATTTGACCGTGGCTGCGGCAATCCGGTGGCTTCGCGCTCTGACCGAACGTTTCCCCAAATGCTATTTCCATTTCATCTTGGGCAACCACGACAACGTGAAGAAGTTCATCGACGCGTTGGGAAAACTAGTCGCCGAACGCCCGAACCTTTCCTGGCATCCCTACTATCTCCGGTTGGGCGACAAGGTGTTTCTGCACGGAGATGTCTCGGACCGGAAGATGTCGCACGAGAAGCTTGTGGAGCGCCGTAACCGGTGGTTGCATGACAGGCCTCGCCACCCGATTATGCACGACCTCTACGACATGGCCCTGCGAATCAATTTGCACCGGGCGGCCCATCTTATGCGGTTTCCGCCGCGTCGCGTCGCACGCAGAGTCAGGGCCTATCTCGAAGAAGTCGGCCACGGACACGAGAATGGCATCCGGCACGTCTATTTCGGCCACACGCACGCCGCTATGTCGAATTTTAGCTACCGCGACCTCGTGTTTCACAATACGGGTTCACCCATGCGCGGACTCGAATTCAACATGTTGCGCGTCGAATTGCACGGATAGGCGTCAGAGTTCGGTTTCGGCCCGCCTCAACGATTCCGCGTGTGCGATGGCTTCTTTGGGAGTCATGCGTGTGTGGATGACTGCCTTAAATGCATGCATCGCGAGCAAGGGGTCGGGTGCGCCCCAGATGTTCCGGCCGATCGTGGCCCCGACCGCGCCCGCTTCAACCACGCCGGCCATGAGGCCGAGGGCATCTTCGAGCGTGTCGGTTTTCGGTCCGCCCGCGGCGACGACGGGCACCGGGCTTGTCGCAACGATCTCGCGGTAGGACGCCACGTCGCCGGTGTAGGGGACTTTAATGATGTCCGCGCCGCATTCGACGCCGCAGCGCACGGCCCACATGATGTGCTCGGGATCGTGAACGATCCGCGCACCGTCTGAGTAATCTCTGGGGTAGATGTGCGTCATGACGGGGAGGTCCCAGCGGGCGGCTTCGGAGACGATTCTGGCGAGCATCTTCAGGTATTCGCCTTCCCGGGGTCCGCGAACGCCGATGGCGGCGGCGATGGCATCGCCACCCAAGCGCACGACTTCTTCGGGGGTCGTGAGTTGCTGCATGATGGCGTCATCGGGGGTGAAGGAGATGGAACTGATGATCATGGGGATGGACCCTGCATAGGGCCCCCACGCACCTTGGGCCATACCCTTCCACATGGTGATGGCATCGGGCTTGCCTTGAACCAGTTTGGCGATGGTTTCGGGGACGTTGACGAGACCTTGCGGGAGCCCCTTTTGGTAGCCTACGAAGTGGTCGACGGCCAGGGTGCAGGCCCTTCCGGATGCGTGCGAGAAGATGCGGTTCAAGCGGATCTGTTTGCCAATGCCCACGATACGAGTCTCCCCAGTTTACTTCGGTTTCCGTTTGCCTTGCGGGGCAACCGGTCCGGACTTCTTCATAATGAACAAGTAATTGAACCCCCGGAGAAAGTAGTTCCCGGAGATTGCTTCCGTATGCCAATGCCTGCGCTTGAGCGATTTGTTGTGGCGCATCACGCAGACGATGTCGGCGGTTTGAAAACGGCGTTCCAGCATCGCGAAGAGACGAAATCCGATCGGACAGAACGGCGTGCCTTTCTTAAAGGAATCACACACGTACAGCGCCATGTACCGGCCGGGCCTGAGGATTCGGTCAATCTCCCGAATCACCTTTTCCATGGCATCGAAATAGGCCGAGGTCTGGGCGTCGAGCTTGCCGATGCACGCGGGATTGTCGGAGTAGTCGACGTGCGTCGAATACGGAGGGTCGACGAATACGAAGTCGGCCTTCTCGTTTTCGAGGGGCAACTTGCGGGCGTCGGCCCGGAAGATGTCCTGGCGAAACGGTTCGATGTCGTAGCCCAGGGCGCGGCGCTCCAGGTCGCGCGCCACGTCGATGGTGGTGCCGCTTCCGCACATGGGATCGACGACGAGGTCGCCTTTCCGGGTGTATCGTTCGAGCAGATTCCAGATGATGTACGACGGCGTCGCCCCAATATAGCCTTGATCCCCCTGCATCTCCTTGCCGTAGTGCTGCGAGGGGTAGTCCCAAAGGGTCGTTGTCTGTAGCGATAGCGGTGGTTTTTCACGCATTTCAATAGGGTATCAAAAATAGGCAGCGCGCGCATAGTTGGCGGTTCCGGGGGGCGCGGACGAACACGGACGGGCACGGACCCGCACGGACCAACACGGACCAACACGGACCAGCCCGGACAGGCACGGACCAGCGTGAGCAAGCACGTTTGCCTAGAGTTGCTTTGGCTCCTTCCGGGTCGCGCCGTACTTGCCTGAAAGGGAGAGGCGGTTTCCCGGCGGAATCGGCTGACTGGTTGGGATAAGTTCCAGATTTGCCTGGCACATGCTTTCGTTGAAATTGTAGAAGTAGAGTACGCCGCCCACGGCGTCTTGTCCCTCGAAGTCCGTGAAGATGGTGAAGCGTTTCTGGGGGATGTACGCCGCCAGGCGAGTCATATCGTTCACGG
>JBHEKO010000047.1:0-2543 GCA_041859475.1 Candidatus Hydrogenedentales bacterium | reverse complement strand
CGCGGCGCGGAGCTGCTTGCCGGGCGCGTCAAACTGCCGCCGGCCACGCATGCCATCGAAGAGCTGCGCCATCTCGAAGCCACCCACTCGCGCGAAAGCCTTTTGAATACCCTCGCCTCGGGCGTAGCCTTCCACAATGCCGACCTGTCGCGGGAAGAGCGCCTCATCGTCGAAGCAGGATTCCGCGCCGGAGAGATCAAGGCCGTCGTGGCCACCAGCACCCTCGCCATCGGCCTCAACCTCCCCGCCCACAACGTCTTCATGGCCTCCGACAAATGGCGCTATGACGCCCGCTTCGGCATGCCGTGGAAAACCCCCGTCCTCCGTTCGGAATACGAGAACATGGGCGGACGCGCGGGACGCTACGGTTCCGGCACGCCGTTCGGACGGTCCATCCTCATTGCCATGACGCCGTTCGACCAAGCCACCTTGTGGCGGCGTTACATCGAAGGCGAGCGTGAACGCGTCGAACCGCAATTGGCCCGGGACCCGCTGGAAAACCACGTCCTGCGCCTGGTGGCGTCGCGCGCCTGTTTCACCGAGGAAGAGCTGCAAACCTTCCTCGAAAATACGCTCACCGGAGTGTGGATTTGGGCCGAGACTTACACCCTCGACGAAATTGAGTTCCGCATCCGGTCCGCCGTCAACCGCGCCATCGACGCAGGCATGCTGGCCAAGGACCCCTCCGGCAAGCTCTCCGCCACGCCGTTCGGCCAGGCCGTCGCCTCCAAGGGTATCACCATCGCCACCGCCCTCGAGCTCGCCCACTGGATCCGCGAATCCGAAACCCGCGTATGGTCCGAACTCGACCTTATCCTCGCCGCCGCCATGACCCCGGACGGGCGCATGGTCCAGATTACCCTGACCTCGCGCGAATACGAACGGGCCGATTATCCCGGCGTGCTCAAGCGTCTCACCATGGACGAGGACCTCGCCGCCGACGTCCCCATGAACCGCCTGCGCAACTGCAACCTCACCCCGTTCTACGAGGAGGTCCGCGCCATCAAGATCGGCCTCTTCCTCATGGACTGGATCGACGAACTCCCCATCTACGAAGTCGAGGACCGCTACCATACCTTCTTCGGCCAGATTGTCTCGGCGGCGGATCAGCTCGCCTGGCTCGTCGACGCCGCCGCCGCTATCGCAGCGGCCTTCGGCGGCAACCGCGATTTTGTCGACCGCATCACCCGGCTTTCGGAGCGCTTGCAGAACGGCCTGCGCGAGGCGGCCCTCCCCCTCGCTCGCCTCCACCTCCATGGACTCAACCGCAACGCAATCCTCGCGCTCGAAGCCCACAACCTGCTCGACCCCAAAGCCCTGGCCGTGACGCCGCAACAGCTTCTCGCCCAATGGATGCCCACCAACGCGGCCCACGATCTCCGCTCCTGGGCCCTTCGCCACAACGACGAGGAAACTACCTCATCCGGTTGGGAGGCCCCCCCATCGGCCTCCCAACCGATCCTCGTCGTCGACGACCGCCGCCCCGACGAAATCTGGATCGACGGCAAACCGGTCCGCCTTCAGGAAAAACAATTCCGCATGATACGCGCCCTCGCCGCTTCTCCCGGAGAATGCATCCCCTATGACGCGATCTACGACACCGTCTGGGGCGAGGCCGTGGTCGAATCCGTGCAAATGCACTTCCAGAAGCGCCAAATCCTCCAGCGCATTAAGGAAGTCTCCCCGCTTCGCACCGGCCTCATCCGAACCATCCCCAAGCGCGGCTTCCTGCTCGAACTCACCCCCCATGAGGTCGCCCTGCTCCCAGCCCCCGTCGGAAACGCCGCATAGAGGAAAGGCTTCGAGGGCAATCGCATGTGCAGCAGAGGTAGGACGCTTTCGCCGAAAGCGCCTCTTCGTCCTTCCACGCAGCCTACGGTTACCCGCGGACGTTTCGACGAAACGTCCCTACCAATACAGGTACATTCGTCCCAACTTCAGGCCAGAAGTACGCACGATTGCCATGGAAACTTTTCCATTTTCCCTTATCGCGACCAAACGTATAAAATACGACCAAGAGTCCAAAGCGATCGAAGACCTGGACCGTTTCAAATTGATATCCTTCTAGCACTGAAATCATGGAGCACTACCCGGTGAGTAAATACGACACCTATCGCGAGAACGTCCTGCGCGTCAGCCAAACCCTATCGGAAGACGGATATTTCGGGACACGCTCCGGCAGTGGAGGCAATGTCTCCGTGCTGATCGACGACGAAGACGCGATCGCGATTACGCCTTCCGGCAAGCCCTACGACAGCCTGAAACCTTCGGATATCTGCATTGTCGGCCTCGACCAGAAATGGATCGAATGCCCCTCCGAGCCGTCGGTCGAAACCGGCATGCACATCGCCGTCTACCAGAATCGAAGAGACGTCAATTCCGTCATCCACACGCATCAACCCTATGCGTCAATCTTCGCCTTGATGAACGAGCCAATCCCTGCGCTGTTCGACGAAGTCGCCATTACCATCGGCCCCAAAGTCGAAGTGGTGCCCTACGGCCTCTCCGGCAGCCCGGAACTCCTGGCGAATGTCGTCTCCAAA
>JBHEKO010000327.1:0-3730 GCA_041859475.1 Candidatus Hydrogenedentales bacterium | reverse complement strand
CTTTCTGCAATCCGGCGCCAACCTCTTCTACAACTCCGGCCACCTCGGAACGCCAGAGCGCACCTTCGCGCCGACGCGCGACTTCAACGCGGCGATTCACGTGGACCACACGAACATCTGGTGGCCCTACTATCCCTCCCTGAGCAAGTATGTGGCGCGAAGTTGCCGCCTGTTGCGCGAAGGTCATCCCGTCTCGGACATCGCCGTGTATTCGCCGCTTGCCAACCAGTGGACCCAAAACTGCCTCAACGTGCGGCGCTGGACGCGCGACTTCGATTGGGGAGAAACCGGTGGGCTGCTCTGGGCGAATGGATACAACTTCGATCTACTGAACGACGACGTGCTTCAGAATCGCGCAAAGTTCGACGGACAGGATTTACGCATCGGTACGAACCGATACCGGCTCCTGATTCTCCCCAACATTCGAGCGCTGCCGGTGAAGACATTGGAACGCATCCGTGAGTACGTCGCCCAGGGCGGTATTGCGATAGCGCTGGAGCGAATTCCCGAACAGGCAACAGGGTTCCGCGATTGGCGGAGCGAAGACGCGCGTGTGAGGGAGATTGCAGCGGAGCTGTTTGCCGCAGCCGGCGGGGAGAAAGACGCGCACCCCCTCGGGAAAGGGATGACCTATCGGATTAACGCTGTGATCGACCGCACCGATCTCTTGGACAAGCGGAGCAGCATCTTCGATCCCTTTGTGAATACGATTCGCCGTCACGTGACGCCGGACGTTGGCATCGACTACGTGCGCGAGAATTTGCGCGAGAACACAGGCCTGTTGTTCAACCATCGCACGGACGGAAGCCGCGACATCTACTTTCTAGCCAACGTGCAAGACAGGGCAATCGACATGCCGATTGCATTTCGCGTTGCGGGGGCCGTGCCTTATCTGTGGAATCCCTGCGATGGCAGCGTCCGCCGTGTATGGGTGTATGAATCGGCGGACGGCGTCACGAAGGTGCCCATGCGACTCGGGGCGTATGAATCCACCTTTGTTGTATTCGAACCCGGCAAGGACGAAGCATTTGCGACATACACAAGCTTCGATAGGGTAGACAGCATTGTCGACGGCACTGTTGAGGCATGGACCTCGCAGAATGGCGTCCATGAGATTCAGCTCGCGGGAGAGTCAACTCCCCGCAGCGTGACTGTCGATGGCGTCCCCGCGCCCTTGGGAATTGAAGGCGCGTGGTCAATGACGCTGGAAGCGCCAGGGTTCACGCGTGTCCAGCGGAAAGTCGCGCGCCTGGTGTCATGGACGGAACAAGCGGATACAAAACACTTCAGCGGCACGGGCGAATACGCGATTCGCTTCACGCTGCCGGAAGCGTATGCAAACAAAGACGTGCGGCTCTGGCTGGACCTGGGGCGCGTCGGCAACGTCGCGGAGGTCGTGATAAACGGCACAGCCGTTGGCGTGAGTTGGTATCGCTCGCAACGGCTCGACGTGACAGAGGCCGTGCGCGCAGGCGATAATGAGTTGATCGTGCGCGTGACAAACACGCTCATCAACCGAATAACCGGGCTTGATCGCATGCCGCCGGTGCCGGAGGATTTCGTGGCGCGCCTTGGACAAGGACTGCGCGACACGGATTCCTCCATCCTCAAGTTGATGGAGTTCGGGCCGTTGCCTGCCTCGGGCTTGATGGGTCCGGTGCGGCTTGTGCCGGAAAAGCGCGTGCGCATGCTTGATGCTGGTCTCGATACGACACCTAAGAAACAGTAGTGAAGTGCAGTGAGCGAAATCGACAGAATCTTACTGGGAGCGAAACAACACAATGCGAGATTTCAATATTGAGGCGGCCACGTGGGACGCGAATCCCCGGCAGGTGAAACTGTCCCGCGAGGTTGCAGATGCGATCCTGGACACGGTAAAGGTTACTCAGGAGACGGACGTGATGGACTTCGGTTGTGGCACAGGCCTGATCGCCGTGAACCTGCAATCGCATGTCCGTTCGGTGACGTGCGTCGACAACGCCCCCGGCATGTTGGAGGTCCTGGAGACCAAGATTAAGAACCACGGCATTAGCAACGTGAGGACGCTCTGCGCGGACGTCTCCGCCGGTGACCGGCTTGAAGGCCGCTACGATCTGATTGTGAGCAGCATGGCGCTTCATCACATTGAAGATGTCGACGGGTTGCTCGCGCAGTTTGCCGGAGTCCTGTCCGAAGGCGGGCACGTCTGTATCGCTGACCTCGACCTCGAAGGCGGGCGATTTCACACGGACAGTTCGGGCGTCTATCATAACGGCTTCGACCGCGCCGCTTTGGGCAGATTGTTCGAGAAGGCCGGGTTTGAGGAAGTACACGCACGCACGGCCGCAACAGTCGAGAAACCCGATGCGGACGGTGCCTTGAGAGAGTATACGGTGTTCCTGATCAGCGCGCGCAAGAAGAGCTGAACAAGGGGGAGATACGATGACGGAGCAGATTTCACGACGGACCTTTGTGAAGACGGGCGCAACCGTGGCGGCAGGCGTGGCGGTTTCGCTGGCCTCGCCGCGCGCGCATGGCGCGAACGAACGCATACGGCTTAGCGTCGTCGGCGTGGGCAATCGCGGCGGGCAGCTCATCACCATGACGCGGCCCAACGAAGACATCGAAATTGTTGCGATCTGCGACGTGTATCAGCCGCATCTCGACAAATGGAAGGCGGAACTCGGCGGGAACGTGGCGACGTATCGCGATTTCCGCAAGATGCTCGAAAGCCCGGACGTTGACGCCGTGATGGTCGCGACGCCGGAGCACTGGCACGCAATTATCACGATTCAGGCGTGCAAGGCGGGTAAGGACGTTTACGTCGAGAAGCCCTTGTGCTACACGATTCGCGAAGGCCGCCGCATGGTCGAAGCCGCCAATGAGACGAAGCGCGTCGTGCAGGTTGGACTGCAAAGGCGTTCCTCGCCGCTGTTCGCGGGACTCCGCGAGCAAGTGCAGGCAAACAAGTTTGGCAAAATCACGATGATGCGCGCTTACCGCCTAACCAACATGTTCCCGAAAGGGCTTGGCAAGTCCCCGGATAGCGACCCGCCCGCGGACCTCGATTGGGATATGTGGCTTGGCCCGAAGCCGATGCGTCCGTTCAATCCCGACATCGCCCCCTACAAGTTTCGCTGGTGGAAGGAATACTCGTCACAGCTTGGCAATTGGGGGGTGCACTACTTCGATTTGCTCCGTTGGATCACCGGCGATGACGCGCCCTCGGCTGCCGTGGCCTTGGGTGGGATCTACGCCGTCGACGACAACCGCACCATCCCCGACACGATGCAGGCCGTCTACGAGTTCAAGTCGGGACGACTGATGTTGTTCGGCCAATACGAGGCGAGCGGCACGCCGATGTTCCCCTACGGCGAATCCGAGATGCGCGGCACGGAAGGCACGCTCTACATCAATGACGGCGGCTACAAAGTCGTCGGCGAAAAGCCGGGGCAATTCCAGGAAGCAGGCCCCAGAGCTGCCGACGAGGAGATCAAGAAGCCCGAGGGCGATGTGACGAAACTACATATCCGCAACTTCTTGGATTGTATCAAGTCGCGCGCCGTTCCCAATTACCCGCTCGAAGAAGGGCATCGCTCGACCATCTTCTCCCACCTCGGCAACATCGCTCGCGCCACCAAGACGAAGTTGGATTGGGACGCCGACGCGGAGAAGTTCATCAACAATGACGCCGCCAACGCAATGTTGCACTACGAATACCGGAGCCCGTGGGAATTGGGGTGAACGTGGC
>JBHEKO010000124.1:0-5712 GCA_041859475.1 Candidatus Hydrogenedentales bacterium | reverse complement strand
GCTCACCCGCTCGCTGGCCCTGGAACTCCGCGGCTTCGGCATCGGCGTGCACAGCATTTGCCCCGGCGGCGTCGACACGCGCCTCACCCAGGAGGCCATGCCCGACCGCGACAAGACCAACTGGATGACCCCGCAAGACATTGCTGAGACGTGTCTGTATCTCGCTTCGCTCAGCCCGCGTGCGGCGGTGGACGAGATCATGATTCGCCGTTTCGACAGTGTGCCGTTAGGGGGATAGAGCCGTATGGCATGAAGCCGTGTTACCGCCATGAATGAGGGCCAGGTCCCAGGACAACAGGCCACGATCCGCGACGCGCTCGACGCTCAAGGGGAGGACCCGCTCGTCTGCGCCGAGGGTACGGTCGAGCGCATCGTGTTCGAAAGCCAAGACAGCGGTTTCATTGTCGCGCGGTTGCAGGAACCCGGTAAACCCTACTTCACAACGTTCGTCGGCAACGGCCTCGCCATATCCCCCGGAGAGACCATCCGGCTTTGGGGGCGCTGTGTCGACGACAAGCGATTCGGGCGTCAGATTCGCGTCGAGAAGTATCAGACCATCATGCCCGCCACCGCCGCGGCTATCGAGAAGTACCTCGGCTCGGGCCTCATTGACGGCATCGGCCCTGTGTTTGCAAAACGTCTGGTAGACGCCTTCGGCGTCGAGACGCTGCGCATCATCGACGAGGATCCGAAACGCCTTCGCACCGTGGACGGCATCGGACGCAAACGTGCCGACCAGATTCGCACCGCGTGGGAGGCGCAGAAGGCTATCCAGTCCATCATGCTGTTCCTGCAAGGGCACGGCATCGGCGCGGCCCAGGCGGTCAAGATATACAAACGTTACGGAGATAGCGCCGTCGCCGTCTTGCGCGACAATCCGTACCGGCTCGCCGACGATATAGCCGGCATCGCGTTCAAGTCCGCGGACGCTATCGCAAGTCGTTTGGGGATCGAGAAGGATTCGCCCAAACGCGCAGTGGCGGGCGTCCTCCATGTGTTGGGCGAATCGGTTATGGAAGGCCACGCCTTTGCTTCGGACAAGGCCCTCCTTCGCACGGCCATGGAATTGCTGGGCGTGAGCGAACGCATCGTGGAAGACGCCATGACGGTCCTTGAACGCGAACAGCGGGTTATCAGGGAAGACGACCGGATTTACACACCTGACCTCCACGCCGCCGAAACCGGATGCGCCCATCTCATCAAACGCCTGTTGAAGATCCCGCACGAGCCGGTTCCCATTGTCATCGAACGGGCCATCGCCTGGGTGCAGAAGGAATTCAAGATCGAGCTGTCCGAGGAACAGCGGCAAGCCATCCAAACCGCCGTCAACGCCAAGATGATGGTCATCACCGGCGGACCCGGCACCGGCAAGACTACGTTGTTGAACAGTCTGCTGGCCATCCTCGCGAAGAAGGGCCTCTCGCTCATTCTCGCCGCGCCGACCGGCCGCGCCGCAAAGCGCATGAGCGACGCCACGGGCCGCGAAGCGAAGACGATCCATCGCCTGCTCGAATGGAGCCCCAAGGCAGGTGGCTTCTTGCGCAACGAGGGTAATCCATTAACTGCCGATCTCGTCGTCATCGACGGGACATCGATGGTCGATATCCGGCTCATGTTCAGCCTGCTCAATGCATTGTCCCCGCAGACGCGCCTGTTCCTCGTCGGCGATGTCGACCAACTGCCATCCGTCGGCCCCGGCAACGTACTGATGGATGTCATCCTGAGTCGCCGGGTTCCGGTCGTGTGGCTGAAGACCGTGTTTCGCCAGGCCGCCGAGAGCGGCATCATCAGCAACGCGCACCGCATCAATAGCGGCCAGCTCCCTGTCTATAACGAGAAGGACTTCTTCTTCATAGAGCGCAAAGACCCCGCGAAGGCCCTGGAGACGATCCTCGAGCTCGTCACCAAGCGCATCCCCGCGAAGTTCAAGCTTGACCCCGCGCGCGACATTCAGGTGCTTGCGCCCATGCATCGTGGCGACGCGGGCGTCGCGCGGCTCAACGAGGAGTTGCAGCACGCGCTCAATCCCAGCGTGCAGCCGGTCGCGCATCGGCCTTTCGGTCTGCACGACAAGGTGATGCAGATGCGCAACAACTACGAACTCGATGTGTTCAACGGCGACATCGGTTTCGTGACAGTCGTTGACGAAGGTCTCAAGGAAGCGCAGATTCAATTCGAGGATCGCGCCGTCCTCTATCCATTCGACAATCTGGACGAACTGTCGCTGGCGTATGCGGGCACCATCCACAAATCCCAAGGCAGCGAATACCCCGCCGTCATCGTGCCCTTGCTCGCGCAGCACTACATGATGCTCCAGCGGAACGTCCTCTACACCGCCATCACCCGCGCCAGCCGCCTCGTCATCCTCGTCGGCGATCCCAAGGCCGTGGCGCTCGCCGTTCACAACACCAAGACCACCAAACGCAATACGCGCCTTGCCGATCGCCTGGGGAATTAGTCGGAAGGCGGGTTTTCCAACCCGCCTCCCTCTTCTGGCATTTGAGGTACTCTTGCTAGTGGCTTGTATCGTTTGATCTTGTGCGTTGTAACGCTGGCTTCCAGCCGGCTCTTAGCCTAACCACGGGACTTCGTGACTCCCAAGTTTTGGTTGAAATGAACCACCAGGATACTGCGACAAAATAGTCGTTTACCCCAAATGGCGGGTTGGAAAACCCGCCCTCCGTTGAATCCCATGTCGTCTGTAACGGCCCTTTTCCTCGCCTATTCGCCTCTCGTCCCATCGTCTGGTACAATCCTCCTGTCGGTTTTCGGTCCATCGTGGCGGTGTTGCGGCTGCGCGACGTCTTGACGTCCGATCGACAAGCCGCTTCCGTAGGTTCTTCGACAGCAGGTCCATCGCATATACGTGAATGCATTTCCCATAGCCAGCGAGGTCTCTTGGGACGCATTCGCAAACTGGAGGAAGGTAGTCTCGTGATCGCTCGGCAGGCTCAGAAACATATTCAGGGGATCGTGTTTTCCGCGAGGAGAACGAGGGCATCGCTTTATTTCGGGGCGCGTGGCTTTCTCGCCGCGATGGTCCTCGCCGTGATGGCGCTCACCGCATACGCCGAGCCCGACCCCAACCCGCCGTCGATCTTCTCGAACCAAGGTGCGTGGCCGCTCCGCCGCCAATGGAACCATGCCGAGACGCAGCACTTCGCGAAATGGATTGAGCACATCTACTTCATGCGCACCGACGGCGGCGACGTCGAACAACGTGTCGCCAAGTTGGACCGCATTCTAAGCGACCCGCAGATGAACTTGCTGCTGGACCCGGAATTCGCGGGCAAGGGCAGCAATCCGCAGCTTCCCAAGGGCACGATTCGTTACATGAACGCCATGGTCGACTGCGCGAAGTTCACACTGGCCATGCCTGCGTACTACGCCTATCGGCGCGGCTTGCCGTGGATGACTTCTTACGTGTCGCCCGTGGAAGGCGATATCCGGATTTCTCCGAACAACATCCCCGTCGGGTTTGTAAGCAGCTTTCAATGTTCCTCGCCGCAACACTTTTTCGAAGTCGCCATGACCGCCTATTCCTCCGGAAACTACCGTGTCGAACCCGGCAGCAAGAACTCGGCGTGGAGCGATACCGTCCCCGTGGCCATCAATCGTGAATTCCTCATGCCCGGTTGCATGAACTATGTAGACGGCCACAGCCTCCTTCTCGCGAAGATCGATGAATACGGCGAGCTGTATTTCATCAACGCTTCCACCGACGCTACGAAGAATATCTTCACCTACAACGGCCTCAATGCCGTATCCGGAATCGAGCCTTTCAAGACCGACCACGCCGAGAATCCGATGAAGGGCTGCTTCCAAGGACTTCGCGTCTACCGCTTCCCCATCTGCGAAACGAACGCCAAAGGCCACGTCACGAAAGTCCGCCGCCGCACCGATACCGAAATGGAAGCGTTCGGCATGTCCTACGAGCAGTACACGAAAGTCGGCGAAATGGTCGATACGCAGAAGATTATGGAAGACGGCTTCAAGCTCGGCAGCGTCCATGAATTCATTCGCTACCGCATGAAGACCGTCGACAAAGTCGTGCCCATGCAGTTCATGCAGAAATACGTGGACACGATGGTCCAGATGTGGGAAGGACGGGAAGTCTTCGTGCAAGACGCATGGCGCGAAGTGAAACAGAACGGCCCCGTCTTGTACCCCGAGGAAGTGAAAGACGAGAACATCTTTCAGGCGAAAGGCCGTTGGGAGACCTGGAGTTCGCCGTCTTCCGATGTCGACCGCCGCAACAAATATTTCTATCTCGCCGACTGGATGGACAACGCGATTCGATGGTACGAATCGATGCCGCATCTGATCGACCTCGCCGGGTTCGAGAAGTACAACATCAAGACGCCCGCCGATTTCGCGACGGCCATCATCCAGGAGAAGCGCCTTATCTTTGCTCAGAAAGGCATCGACTACACCGACTCCGCGGGCAAGAAAGTGCATCTGACGCTTGCCGACCTCGAAACGCGCCTGTATGACCTCAGCTTCGATCCCAATCATCCGCCCGAGCTGCGGTGGGGTGCGCCCGCCGACAGCCCCGAGCGAGCGGCGGTCAAGGAAATGCCGACGCTCGTACCCGGCGGCGTACGCATCCCCATGGCGGAAGCCTACCGGCTCCAGACCTACTACCGGACCCTATGCCAGCGCGAAACCGAGATGAGCTGCCTGCGCGGCATGTTCACAACCGGCTTCCCCATCCGATCCAAATTCGACGAGCAACTCGCCGTCAAGTGGCTCCCGGACGGCGCGCTGGAGAAACTCGCCTCTGCGCAATAGGGAAGCTAACCTAAAGACGCGAGGTCGCGAAGTCGCAAAGATAAGCGCAGCTCGCATTCCGTGAAGCACTGCGATGTCGTATTGGGCGCCTTCGGAAAGTGTAGGCGACTTCAGAGTCGCGTCTCACTTTTGGTCACTTCATCCGCAACGGTAATCGCGAGTGTTGTCCCTGTGTCGGAGCCGGGCAGCGCAGCCGCCCAGTACCACGCGCTTACATCGGGCCAGGACGGCGCGTCGCGAAGCCAATCCGACAAGTCCTCCCGTTGCCGCGTTTTATTTGATGCACCAGCAGTCTCCCGGATGGCGAAGTAACACTGGCTCACCACGCGCTGCGTGCCATCGGGAGCCGTATACCGAAATCGGCTCCACACGTGGCCCTGCTCATCGCGCAAACTCGCCATGGGTGCGCACGTTCCTCCCAATGCCGCGTAGCAATTCTCCGCCGGGTGCATCTTTCGAGTCGCCGCAGCGCGGGCTTGTTGTGCGGCGGCAGGTGTCGTTGCCGATTCCGTATAAGGAGAACATCCTTGCTTCACCCTTGCGCATCGATCTTATCGTGGGGGAGAAAGTGATCGTTGAGTGTAAGGCGGTTACCCAATTCAACGACCTCTTCAGGGCACAGACTCTCACGTATCTACGTCTGACAGATTTGAGGCTGGGCCTGGTCATCAATTTCGGGGAGCGCATGGTGAGGGACGGAGTGCACCGGGTTGCCAATGGGATGGGAAGTTAACGCTAAGACGCAAAGGCGCAATGACGCAAAGAGGCTTCCCTTTTCGCCGTTGGTGTGTTGCCTGTCGTTAAGGCATGGAAGACAGCAGAAAGACGGGGAAGACTCCGTATCCCGGACCAAATAAAACGGGGCCGCCAAATTGACGAAGCCCCCTTGCGTCTTTGCGTCTTTGCGATTGCTTTCTCGAA
>JBHEKO010000050.1:0-3281 GCA_041859475.1 Candidatus Hydrogenedentales bacterium | reverse complement strand
GGATTGGAGAATCGGAGAGAAAGACTGAGGCGAATACGTCAAGTCGTCCCTCGATTGGACTGTCCATCCCGAGTCCGAGAATCTTCAACCATCATCCGCGTAGATCCGCGCCATCCGCGGTTGTTTCCCGTTCTTCAATCCAAAATCCAAAATCTTCAATCCAAAATCAAAACCTGGGCTGTATCAATGTCTAGCAAGATCAACATCACCCTCCGAGTTTGGCGTCAGAAGAATGCCCGCACGCCGGGACGTCTCGAAACGTATGCGGCGAGGAACATCGACAGCGACGCGTCGTTCCTGGAGATGCTCGACATCGTCAATGCGGAGCTCGAGCTGAAGGGCATCGAGCCGATTGCGTTCGACCATGATTGCCGTGAAGGCATCTGCGGAAGTTGCGGTTCCATGGTCAACGGGCACGCCCACGGTCCCGAGAAAGAGACGACGCTTTGCCAGTTGCACATGCGCAAGTTCAAGGACGGGGATACCATCACCATCGAACCGTGGCGTGCGAAGGGTTTCCCGATCATCAAGGATCTTGTCGTCGACCGGTCGGCGTTCGACCGCATCATCGCCGCAGGCGGGTTCATCACCGTGCGGACGGGTCAGGCTCCCGAGGCGCATGCCACGCCCGTGCCGAAGGACAAGGCCGATTGGGCCATGGACGCGGCGCAGTGCATTGGGTGCGGCGCATGCGTGGCTGCGTGTCCGAATGCGTCCGCCATGCTGTTTGTCGCCGCGAAGGTGACCCATCTCAACGTGTTGCCGCAGGGGCAGCCCGAGAAGCACCGCCGCGTGTTGAACATGGTCCAACAGATGGATGCGGAAGGCTTCGGCAACTGTTCCAACCACTACGAGTGCGAGGCCGCGTGCCCCAAGGGGATCAGTGTCAAGACCATCGCGAAAATGAACCGTGATCACCTGGCCGCGGCGTTGGTCAGCTCTTAGCGGGAATCTACCCCAGGTCGATGCAGAGCAGGACTGCTTCGTGGGCGTTCAGCCGGAACGAAACGAATCCGTTCTGTACCGTCACAGGATCGCTTGAGCCTGAACTGCTTTCCCGCTTTATGTTACCCGCACAACGGTCGTCGAGCCTGATGCGCACTTCCACGGGCGATCCCGATGTTTCCGCCACGGCCACGGAAGCGGTCTTCTCGGTTTGATTGCGAAAAACGCGCGCGATAACACTTCCATCTCCCGTTGTGTCCACCTCCTCGATTCCTTCCCGATCACGAAAGGAGGCGTCTGCATAGTACTTTTGCGTGCGTCGTTTCAGGTCTGCCAGGCTGCGTACGTGTTCCGCGTACGCGGGATACTCCGAGATCAGTTCATCGCCGCCCGCGATTCGCAGGTCCAGCATGATCTTGTGAGCGAAGGCTCTGTTGGTTTCCGCGAACTCCATTGCATCGATAGCCGTACTCGTCAAGAGCCAGGGACACGAGTACAGGATCGGCTCCGGGTTCTCGAAGAAGTCCCAGGTCCACGCGCCGTCGCACCACTGTCCCGTGAACTCGTTGGTGCATTCCGAGAGCATCATTCCTCCCGGGTGATTGTTGTCGAGGAACGTGCGCGTGTCGTGTAACAGGGAGGCGATTCCATCGGTAAACGCCCGATCCGGACGATTGTGGCCGTGTTCCGCGTTGTAGCAGGGCATCATTTTGATGGCGATTTGATCGAGTTGTATGTTCCCGAACCCGTACTCCGATACGATGCGCCGCAACGATTCGAGAAAGTAGACGCGATGCTCACTTACCGGACAAAGCTCGTGATGCATGCGCCCGCGACTGCTGGACGGCACATCCACGGTAAAGCCGGCCCAATCGCCTGCGTAGTAAGGGGCATTCTCCCGCGTGTGCGCTTCCCATCGATGACCGAACGCGCGGTGCTCCGGCGTGTTCACATTGGCGAGCGTGCCGTTGAAGAAGGGAATGACGTTGACACCCATGGCGCGTGCCTTTTCGATAGCCCCGCGCAGGGCTGCGGCTCCGCCCCATTCCTCGTTGGGCACGTATTGATAGCAGTAGTGGTTGTCATGTCCCGGCGCGTGCCATCCGAACAGGAGCAGATAGGGGCAACCCGCGCCAAGGGCGGCCTCGGCCATCCGCGGAATATCGTCATACGTGAATCGGTTCGATCCGTCCTGGTGCTTCAAGAAGAAGTAATGCCACCCCACGCTGTCCGTGAACATGCGGACAGGAGTGCGTTTCGGCAACCATGTTTCCACCCACTCGCGATGCGCGTCGGCCACCGCGTGTCAGTCCCCCTCGTGAACAAACAGTCGCATGGGCGGCGATTCCCACGACTCTCCGGGCATGACGCGCCGTGGGTGGGCTGCTACGAGGTCGAGTGTTCGCGCCACGGGTTCCGTTTTCTTGTTCACCGTTTTCGCGACCATGAAGTCGACTATGCTGAAATCCGTATGCCGTGCTTCGAGTGCAATGCCGTGACGATCCGAGGCATAGTCGCACCATGCGGTGACCATGCGCTCCGGATAGCGTGCCGTCATCTTGGCGAGGTATTGTTCGGCGTGCCGCCGGTCACCACTCAGTTCCGGACCGAGGGGATCGAAACGGCGCCGGCCAAAGTTGGGCAGCGTAATCATTCCATTCGGAATGGGCTTAAGCCCTGTCAGTCTCGGGAATTGGATTTCCTCCAAGGTCAACACGCTCCTGTTTTGGAGCTGCAATGTGGTCAGGATGGCCGGTCCGATGAGTTCAAGGCGGACTGTGGCAACCAGGTTCGGGGTCTCGTACGTGAACGTCGCCGTGTTGCCCTCCATGCTCGCGGTCGCCTTTTCGGCGTCGAAGTGGTTGGACAGGCAGGCTCCATCGGGAGCGATAACCCGAAACAGGCCTGAAGCCATGGGACCGGTCAGAAGGTCTGCTTGCTGGCGCTTGTCAAACAGAGAGACTATGGCGCCGGTTTCAGGGTCGAATAAGACGCGAACTTCCTCGTTTTCAAGCACGATTCTCATCCTCTTCACTGTGTTCAGTCTCCGCGACAGGTCGTTGGGGGCAAGGCCAATTCGCCCTGGAGTGCAAACCTTGGCTATTCTGCCGTACAATTACCCTGGATCGCAGCCTGCCCGAGGATGCGTCCACTCCCAGTGCGGAGGGTTAGGATAATTGGTAATCCACCGGTCTTGAAAACCGGCGCCTTCGGGCTTGTGGGTTCGAGTCCCACACCCTCCGCCATTTTTCCGCACGGCCTCCTCTTTTGCCGTTGTCTCGCAAACGTCATTAAGCAATCAAACAAGTCGGGAAGCATGCAGGAAAGTCCTTCCG
>JBHEKO010000575.1:0-17229 GCA_041859475.1 Candidatus Hydrogenedentales bacterium | reverse complement strand
GCCATGGCTTCGAGGATAGGCATGCCGAAGCCTTCATACAGCGAGGGGAAAACAAACAGGTCAGCGCCGCAATAGAGGTCGGGCAGGTCAGCGCCATCGACGAAACCGGTGAAGCGAATGTCGTCGCCCAGTCCCGTGGCGCCCGCCGCCTTGTGTACCTCCTCGGCGCGGTTCCAGTCGCTGCCGGCCAAGACGAGTTGGTGAGGCATGCCCGTGTCTCGCTTCAGTTGCACGAAGGCGCGGATGAGCCGCACGTGGTTCTTGCCGGGGTGTTCAATCCTTGAGATGTAGAGAATGTAGGGCGCACGCAGTCCGTATTTGGCGCAGACCTTGCTCTGTGACTCCTCTTTGTCGCGTGGGTAATAGGTGTCGTGATCGACACCGTGGGGGATGACCGTGATGCGGTCGGCGGGATAATGGGCATATTGGACGATATCTCTCTTGGTACACTCGCTGACAGCGATGACGCGCGTCAAGCGGCGAACGAGAAATGGAAGCAGTCGCTTGATGTAGAAGTCGCGGAGGGGGTCGTATTTGCCGTCGATGTGCACGCTGGAGAAGTCGTGGACGGTCCCGACGGACGGACACGGTAGCCAAAGCGGCAGGCGCCGGTTGGCCGCAGGCAGGAAGACCACGTCATAGCCACGTGTCCGGCACAGGATGGGCAGAACCAGATTTTGCCAAAGAATGTTCATCACCGGGCTTTTCCATCGCGCGCTGACGGTGTGAATGGCGTAGTGATGCTCCTGCGGGAGGAACGCCGCTAGTTCATCCTCGTGCCCGACGATTTCAAACTCGACATCGGGTGCAATCTTTGGGAACTCTCGCAAGAGATGAATGACATATTGCCCAATGCCCGAGCGGCCCGCGTCGCACGCAAAGGTGAGAATGCCGACTTTCATGGCTCGTTTGTTACGGTTATCCTTCATAGCGCTTCAGTATGATCTTCTGGCCCGTCGTGGGATCGGTGTCGCCGGTCAACAAGCGAAGCTCCCCCAATTTGTGGCCTTTGTAGTAGGCCCAATGCATAACGGCCCGCCGGATGGGAATGTACGGGATGTCGGCCCAGCAGGAGTGCCGCACAGCATAAGCAGTCTCACTCAGTGATGCCCGAATCGCCCGGAGACACTCCGTGGCGGCCTTGTCCTTATCTCCAAGAATCAAGGCCATGGCCTCTCCGTCGCAAAACAGCCGTCCATACAATTGGCGCAGGTTGTGATTGTGGGAGTGCATGGCGCATGCATTCTTGACGTACTTGACAGTCTTTCCATTTTTCCGCGCCCAGTACCCCCACTCCGTGTCCTCAGATCCCCAAGCGTTTTCAAAGAACGGGTGCTCCTCCCATGCCGACTTCCGCATGATTGAGAATGGTGCTTCAAAAGTGATCCATGGAGGTGTGTCTTCGCTGTCCGGAAACGCAGATTCGAGTTCGAGTCTAACCCAACTCCATGCCTCGGGCCGAGCGACTTGGCGTCCAAATGCAGCAACTACATAAGGGTCGTCCAAAGCCTTGAGCAAGAGATCCAGGGCGTCGGGCGCCAAAGGCACAGTGTCCGAGTTCTGAAATGCCAGCAATTCCCCCGTGGCATACGACACGCCAAGATTGAGTGCACGTCCGGAAATGTAATCCTCTGGCGCCATATGAACAAGCCGGCAAGGGTAATCGGCGACTATTTCAAGCGTCCGGTCTGTTGAGCCGGAATCCACGACGATCAGTTCAAAGTCGCGAAAGTCCTGGGAAAACAGCGCCGCCAGCGACTGGGCGATGATATTTTCGCAGTTCTTCGTTCGCACGATAACGGACACACGCGGCGCCTTGGTGTTCATACCTGCGGGGCCTCCTCACTCTTGATAGGATCTGCTGCCGGTCCGGACTCGGGCCGCTTGGTACCCGCCTTCTCTGGGTGACATGCCTCGCTCATGTGCACGGTCTTGTGTGCGGAGAGAAACGTCAGAATCCTTTCGAAGGAGCGCAGACGGTCGCAAAGGTAGAGTGTGATGGGATGGATCAGCATATTGGAAAGGACGCCTCCCGCTTCGTGCTGGCGGAGCTCTTCCAGGACAAGCTCAGTCCATTCCTCAATATGATACGAATGCGGACCGTAGTCGTCGGACCAGTTGTATCGGCGTACCCAAGAAGCTACCCACTCAGGCGTGCGTTCGGCGTGGTAGAGGTGTTCGTGGTCCGGCATGACGTTGAGAGGAAAGTTGAGTATGCCAGACGGGTGCAAGACTGGGCCGTTGGATTCACGCTTCACGCCGTCTGAACAGACCCGGATGCCGCAGTCACGCAACACCCGCTCCGTGAAGGGACCGTGCATGTACATGTGGTTTCGCCAACACTCGACCGTCTTGCCGCATTTGCGACTGATGATGTCGACGGTCCGGCGCGCATCCCATCGCTGATACCATTCCGTGCCGTTGTAGCTTCCGTTGATCTTATTCCACGCTCGATGCCAGAAATCAGGCTTGAAGCAGGTGTACGTGTGTCCGCCAACTTCGACCAAAGAGCTGTCGCACAGGGGCTTCACATCGTCCCATTCTTCAGCAAAGCACTTGCCCGTGATGAAAAACGTGATCTTGACGTTAGCCTCCTCAAGCATTTTAAGATAGCGCTGGGCGACTTGCGCCTCAGTGATGTCGCAGTGCGCCTGATTGCCTGTCTCTAGGCTCATATGGTGGATATCACCGGTCAGGCAGATCATGTTGGCGCCCCCGGTTCCAAGGTCAAGTCCCATTTCCGCGCGAGCTGAAGGAACGGGGGTTCCACCGCCGAACCCCACATGAAAAGATAGGCCCTGCGGAGTTCGTCAATTTGCGTGCTTTGAGCCCGTAGGCATCTGGCCGCGAGTTGCCTGTATTCGTCATCCTGGAGATGGTAGGCCACGACCGGGAAGAGCGCAGGCAGCATTCCGCGCAGGCCGAGCATGCGGTAACCCACTTGCGCGCTGAGCGAGAAACCTTGCGGCAGAGCACTCGGAACCCGGAACAGGTTCACTGCTTTCTTGGCCCAGGCGCGCGGGGAGCGAAAGTCATCCCATGGGGCTCGGCGAAAGACCGTCTCTGCGTACGTCTTCCATGTCAAATTTTCGCAGTGCAGGCGCATCCGCTCGCACGGCAGATGGATGGCTGCGAGCACTTCACGCAGTTCGTCCATCCACGCGGCCAGATCACGGCTCACATAGGCGAGGTAATGGGGCTGAAACCGAAATTCGATGGCCTCGTCATAGAGCGCACGGAATGTCTCCGGCACATCATTGCAGACACGCATGCGTTTCTGCTTCTCCGCATAGCTCCAGTCGTAACGCCCGAGGAAGAAGAGTAGTGCATCGCCGTAACCGATGATAGCCTTCATGGCGTGCTTCACAACCCGTTGCCTATCTTCAGGCGCCAATTCACGGGCCGCAATGAGTTGGTCGTTGATGACGAGCAAAGTGCCGCGGTTGACGAGCAGGTTCAGGATATCTCGTGGAGGAATGCGCTCGAGGGAGAACTGCCTGAGCGACGATACGAACGCGGAATCGCCAACGACCGTCTTGTGTCCAAAGCGCATGTCATACCACATGACAAGTGCCTGGGACCGGCGAAGCTTGGACTCAGCGACGGTACCGACATCGAATTCTACTCCGTATGCCTTCGCCAGCGGGGAGATCTCCTCCTGCACGCAGGTCTTCAGATGCTCCTGCTCGACCGGAGAGATGCTGTGGGTGATAACGAGAAAGTCGAGGTTATTGTGCGGACGCTCGCCATCGTCAGTCATGACCACGCCGCCTTCTCCGCGGCCATAGCCGCCCAGCAGCACCATGGCCCGGCACACATCAGGCAAAAGTACCTTACCGACATGTTCAGCGACCTCGGTCATAAGCGAGGACATGAGTTCCTCAAACCCCGCGCTACCGCGCACGGAGAATCGTCCCCACTGCCGCGTCATGACTTCCCCCTTTCCACAAGCTTCTCGAAGAAGCGAAGCAGCGCCTGGATGTGCCGATCAGGCCGAAAAAACGCGTCGTATCGCATCCGTGCGTTTTGTCCCATGGTATCGCAAAGTCCGTTTTCGCCAGCGATCTGGTCCATCGCTTGCGCGAGGACATTGGGGTCGTTCGGGGGAACGGCGATGCCGGTCTTGCCGTTTTCGAGCCACGTACCGACGCCGCCTATGTCCGTGGCGATAACGGGTGTGCCATAGCTCATAGCTTCGGGACCCACCAGGGCAAAGGACTCCGGCTGCCGTACGGGAAGCACCACGCATGCGGCTTTGCAGTACCACGTACAGAGTTCTTCATGAGGAATTCGGCCCAGGAAGGTGACTCTCCGTCCCAGGCCGAGCGTATTGGCCAAGCTGCGGAACATCTCCTCTTGCCTACCTTGCCCCGCGATGACGAGCCGGCACGGATGCTTGGTTCGCGCCACGGCATGAAGGAGTGTGTCCAGGCCCTTGCTGCGGATGAGTTGCCCGGCGAACATGAAAAGGTCAGGTTGGCGTTTCGCGGAAGGGATATCCGCTGGCGGGAGCGAGTACAGGGGTATCACCCTGGTGCGGTCGCGGGAAAGACCATGCTCAACCAACAGGTCGGCCATGTAATTCGAAGCCACCACATAAGAGTCGAGTCCCTTGTTCACATCCAGCTCACGACGCAGTGCGCGCACAGGATTCAGCCGGATGCCTAATGGGCCGTCGCTGCGGTTTACAACCCCCGCACATGGAAAATAGCACCGCATCCCCATCGGCTTGAAACACGTCTTGTGACGCAAGGTCGTGTACCGATGCTCCCGTGGACAAGTTAGCTTCGTGTCATGGAAGAACCGCACGGAGGGGAAGCCTGTGTCGCGGAGTTCGCCGATGGTCTGTCGACCTGAGAGGCGATGGATATAGACCACGTCCGGCTTGATCTCCGCCACCTGGGTCTTCACGTCCACAAGCGGGAATGCCTGTTCAAAGGGCTCTATGAAGTTGATGGAAAAACGGGGTTGCCGACAATCGTAGAGGAGAGTGGAGCGGATTCCCTGTTCACGCAGCAGGCGGACGGTGTTGAAGATATACTGTTCGCAGCCGCCGATGAAATCGGCAGCTTCGTTGACCCACAGTATGCGCATGGCTTTGCCTTGATGCACAAACTCACCCACGCGAGCACCCCCTCACTTGGGGACATAACCTCTTCGCACACAATAGCCAGATCCGAGCGGACCGCTGGCTATCTGAGTGGCCGTCTGCAGAATGCATCCTCAGTTGCATGATGCGACCTCATTCATTTCATCGCTTTGTCCAAGCTGTTAAATGTGGCCATTCGGATACATAGGCTGGCCTGCTAGTCCGATGTGCCGGACGCATCAGGTTTGCGGAATTGGGTGTAGTGGACCGGCGGAACCTTGCGTAAGGCACGCAGTGCCGCAATGATAACCAAAAGAATACCGCCGTTTTCGAAGACCCAGTTCATCTTCACCCCCCCCACATGCCACCCGAGCACCATATCAACGTGATGCATAGAGCTGGCGCGGATAATGACGAAGCAAAGGGTGAATAAAACGCCGAATAGAGCGAGTGCGTATTCGCGGAAAGCGCCCTCCGTCATCCGCGCGAAGTAGAAGAAGATGCCTGCGGCACCCAAGGTGATACCCCCAAGCGAAGCCATCTGTATGGCCCAGCGCTGCCTATACAGCCCGTGCGCTTTGGCAAAAGTCTTTCCCGTCTGCCAGAACCACATTTGCAAGTCCAATTGCTTGTTTACTGCCAGAGCAAACATGATGATTCCCAAGACCAGCCAGAACAGGGCGGTCTTTCTGGAACGTCCTGCCGTATGCGCGCCCCGCCACCGCACGGCCACCCATAAGCAGAGCATGGCCGCCAAGGTATACCCGACCGCAGTCACCCACCCCATTACGGTGGGGTCGCCAGGGCCAGGCTTCCATTGTCCGCTTTCAAAGGCGGCCAAGGAACCGGCGGCAGCAATAGCAGTGAGTAGGTGTTCGGTCAAAACGTCCTCACATACTCCATCCGCTCGAATAGAAGAGTCTGCGCTTTGATGGAGTTAGCATGATTCTCCACGACTTGGTTCACCAACCGGCCTCGGTCCTATCCCCCGTTTGTCGCTTAATAGCAGTGGTGCTCGGATCGATTGTGCAGCCAATGAATTCCAATCGCGGGTTTCGTAAGAACGAGAACTTCATTCCAACGGGTTCGCCCCTTGACTGCCTCGCTCCATAATATCCGGTCTGACCGGCCTTACGTTGGCCCCCTTTGCATTCCCACTAAAGTATATACGGATGGACTCGCAGGGCAAAGTCCATAGTTGTACCCAAATCGCCCCGCAAGGAGAAGTGCTGGAAGTGGAATAGGCCTCTTGGCTTACATTCCGCGAGCACTTTACCCACACCAAGCGCTTCGCCCTGGAAGAAGCGATTGACCACTATTTCGGAACTTGCACGTAACCAAAGGTATCGACGGCTTCATTGTTTCGGTGAATGCCTAGGCTGATGTCACCCATTCGCCACAACCGCGCCGGGTTCCGCTTGGCACGCGGCGTCGAACCGGCGGAAGGCCGTCGTAAAAACGACCCGCGTCGATGTGCCGTCATCAGGGAAACTGGAAACGCTGAACGCCATAAGCGACCCTCGGTCATCCGCCGACTTGTAGCGTTGGATAGCACGTTGGGCACCCCCCAGATCTGTTTCCCACAAGAAGACGGCCGAGCACTGACGAAGCTCTGCGACCTCGTCGCTTCGCCGAAAGAAACGGCTCAACACAGAACGAGTTCGCAATTCCCTTTCTTTCCCTCCCAGCATCACGAGAGCAATCTTATGTTCATGTCGGCCTGCGATCCGAAACGCATAGTTCATCACGCGGTCGAACTCAAGAAGTTCTAAATCCGCCCCTACCATGACAGCACCCCTCCACCGCAATTCACGGACGCGTCCCCTGGTGTGTTCAGGATTCACTGGTTTAGGCCTTGAAGGTGAACTCAACCGGTTCCATTTTGGCCATGCAATTACCAAACGCCCTGGAATTCACGGTCTCACTACTGCTGCTTATTCCAAATGGAACTCCTCCAAAACCCCTGCTCTGCCTCGGTCATTCGGAACTTCCACGAAGGAAGAATGACACAAGCGCACTCGGGTCCCATCCATCTGTGCCTACTACCTAACCGCTTCTTTCGGGGTACGGAAGTCAGACAGCCCCTGCAAGAAGTCAGCAATCATCCCGAAGGCGTTCCCCCCTCCTCTGCACGACTTGCGCATCGGCCACAGGCGGAACGGCATCGCCCACGTTCGTGGTACTACACGCCGGTATACCAAGAGATGGAGTCTACCGCCCCATACCTAGGCGGCAGACTCCATCTACAGGTCTACTCACTTCTTGATTCGAGCTACTCTGTCGAATTCCGTGCCAATATGGAAGCCCCCCCTCTTCGGAGAGGTGGCACTTCATGGAACTTTTGAGTTGTGAGAGCACCGGTTACAGACTACGTTTGCGTATCCGTTTTGCCGCCAAGCCCACGAGGCCAAGACCAAGGAGTGTCATGCTGGCGGGTTCAGGAACTGGCTCACCGACCCGGTTGGATTCCAGAGACGCTCCACCGCCACCAAGTGCATCGGAGAAACGCGCGGTGAAAACCCACGTCTCGTCAGCCTGCATCCACGCGTACATGTCCGCGTCAAGAGCTTCCTGGGTGTTGATATTGTATGCACCCCAGTAAGCCATGCCAGCCGTGCCTATCACGCCGCCATCATAGCTAATCCAGCTACTGGGTTGCAGCCATGTGGAGCCATAGTAGTCGTCATAAAAATCCAGCACGTCGCCATCCCAAGTATTGACAAGGCTAATCTCAAAATTGCCGGTCAGCTCAGCAATGGTTGTGTTTGGTATCCAATACACCCAAGTCAAGCGGTTTCCGAGGTCGCCAAAGCTGTAGACAACCTCATCTTGAATCTCAAAGTCGGTCGTACCAACGTTCGCAGGATTGATCCCGCTCGCCATGTTGACGAAAGTCCCATCTGCCGCCGCTGCATATGCCGCCGTCAGCCAGTCCGCGTAGTCCGGCGACCCGTAAACGTTGGGTGCCGCATCAACATAGATTGAAACGCTTAATGCATGCGCCATTCCTGGCACACCCACCAACATCAACGCAATTGCGACTTTACACAAGAAAGACTTTCTCATTACCCGCGTCCTCCTTTTTGGTATCCCCATTTACCGTTCGTTCAGATATGCAAATCACGGTGTATCTTCCTTCCACTCCTCGTGCGCCCAATCACCGAAACCGTCCGTAGACCAAAATCCGCAAACCACTCTTTACCACGGATTTCTTCTTCCCCGGAATCCATCTCGATGCGCTGTCCCCCAGCCATGGTTACGCACATCCCCCCATTCTCATGTTTGAGACGAATTTATGCTTGTTTCACCCCCTTCAGGCTCCCCACAGCTATCTCTCGGCAAGCCCCACTTGCAACACATTCATCATGCTTCCCCGCAGACAAATAAAGACATATCTACTACGTTCCCCGCCCCTTCACAAGAACGCGAAGAGCAAGTACAATGCCGATTCAACGGGATTTCGAATCAATGCGCTGCAATGCGTTGATATATATTCACTTACTAGACCAATACAGCGAAGACCGAGTGCCTTGCTCACTTTATTTCTGGTCGCAAAATAACCAATTCTGACAAATGTACGTACGGACATATGGTCAACTGTGATAAACAATTAGTGGCGCTTCTAGTCCGACTTCTCGACAGATTCACTCCAATCGCCCAAAGCGTCAAAAAGCACTTTGCTTTACAACAGAGCATAATTCTCAGAAGCTTGTCGGACTTGATTGTTGCAGTGAGGTTCACATATCGACACACGCTCTGGCTTCCGTATTCTCGGGAAACCGACAAGACCATCGGCGTTCGCTTTTCACTGGGTGGAGAGCTTTCAGAGCTTCGAAGGCATCACGGAGTCGGGCCTTACGTAGATTGCGCAACCGATCGACGCTGGGATAGTCGCTTCAGCGCGGCACGGTAGCGAATCTCTTGATCGCAATCTGCTGCGGAAGGCTCGCAGACCGCCGTATGGCACGCAATCCCTACACGGAGCCTGGTGCTTTTTCTTCAGGAGACGGCTCGGGAACTGGCTTGGCGGCTGAGATTTTGGCCAGGATTTCTTCTGCTTCCGATTTTCGGGGGAAATCCACCCCCAGCACTCTTGTCGTGTTCAGAGCACTCTCAATATGGCGCTGCCCGTCTTCTGTTTCTCCAAGAGCGATCAGCAACTTGCCATAATCGAACAGGAGTGAGGGCTCCCCAGGCATTCGCTGCAAAGCCGAGGTAAGGCTCACCTTGCTTTGTTCCAAATCGCCGCTGCGCAACTGGACGACCCCCAGCGTATGAAGCACACGGGGATCTTGCGGCAATGCATCGGCTGCAAGTTGCGCCGATTTTAAGGCCTGGGGGAGGTCCTCATCCGCGAGCGACAGATTGTAGGCGAGATTGTTGTTGCCCACCGGGTCGTCAGGGCGTATTTGCAGGTGATGGCGATATTCCATGATAGCCGCACCTATATCCTTCTGGCGCTCGAAGAAGTCTCCTCGTCGAAGAAAGACCCGCGGATCATTCGGGCCGGTTTCGGCGGCCTTATCCAAGGCGGCGCGTTCGCCCTCCACATCCCCAAGTTTCTGGAGTACCGCAGCACAACCCAGCCACGCCCTCGGACTCGTGCTGTGTTCTTCCGCGAGGGCCAAGGATTCCAGTTTCATGTCTTTGACCCGTGCCGCGTTGGGGAGACTACGAAACAAGAGGTCCAGCAAGAAATCGCTTTCACCGGCGGTCGCCGCATCGACTCGTTTGAAAGCCAGGTAGGCGTCGTCCTGAAGCTTGGCCTCCCGATATGCGACTCCGGAAATAAAGTCCACGAGCGCGTTGGGAGTCGATGCGAGCGCATTTGATAGCGCGACCTCGTCGTCGGTGAGCGATCCCGTGGAGTGACCCAGGACGTGCAGGATGATTACACCCGGACGACCTCCGAATGGTTCCTCTTTATCTGGCTGCGTTAGAACCTCCGCTGCCTTGTCCTGTTGCCCCATCTTAACGTGGGCAGCTGCGAATATGAACCGTGCTGCAAGAGACGTGGACTTCGGATCGTTCGCCCCAGCCAAATCGATGACGCCTTGCCAATCATCGGTGACTGCATGGCAGAGGGCTGTCAGCGTTGTGACTCCGGGAGCGAAGTCAGCCGGCGGCTTCATCTCGCCGAGAACTCTCAGCGCTTCGTCCGCGTGGCCCTCACAAAACAGCACAGATGCCTGCGTCAACTGCACTGCGGGGTCGCCGGGGTGGGATTGGAGGTAGACTTCCAATATCTTTCGCGCCCGGCCAAGCTGGCTGCTGTCGACATAGGTATTGCAGGTTGCCAGCGTCGACTCCCGGGAGTCTGGGAAGAGCGCATACATGACTTCCGCGGCTTGCCTCGCGTCTTGCTGCATGCCGGCTTCCCGAAGTGTCTGAACAAGCGAGATATGCGCCTCGATATTCTCCGGAAACATCGCGGTCAGCCTCCGCAGCGCTTGCGCCGCAAACCGAGGCATATTGGCGGCACGAAAGACTTGGGCAAGGTTAAACAAGCTAACGCCATTGTCTGGATAGCGTTCCGTGCAGACCGACAGAATCTGGACGGCTTGGTTGCGCGCATTTGCGAGCGCCATGGTGAACGCGGTGGCGTTCATGGCAAGGATTTGGAGGGCGCCTTCCTTCTCATTCCACGGCGCAAGCGCGTTAACAGCCTTCTCGGGGTCCCCGTCCTGTAAAGCCATCAAGTAGGCTTTCAAAGGGGAGTCTACCGGAAGTTCCCCTGCCAGTTCTTCGGCGAATGCGTTGTTGCCATGGAATAATAACGCCAGCACCAACGTCTCCTTCACGTTGTCGCTCTTGTCACTGGCAAAGCGCTGCCGCTCCTCCACCAACCTCCCCAGAGCGGCTTGCCGCCACAATGTCTGCCAGTCTTGTGCCGGTGCGCTGAGGGAGGCCTGTCGTTCCGATACTTGCGCTTGCGTATCGCCTGCTCCAGGGTGGGGGGATGACGCAACAACGGGACCCGGCAACACCGCTGATTTGTACATAACTACCGCATCCCAAGGCAATGTATCAGCCGCGCGCTGCAAATATTTGGCTGCATTCTCACGCTGCCCCGTGTCCAGCAGATAAGCGCCAAGGGTGAAGTTTGCCCATCCAGACGACGGGTCGCGCTCCAAGGCGGCACGAACCAGCGTTTTGCCCTCCTCCAAACGGTTTGTCTGAATCAGGGCATGCGCCAAGACCATGGCCCGATCAGGGTCTTGTGTCTCGACCACCTCACGTTGGCTGGTTATCTCCGCAATCCTGTTCTGGGCAGCCAAGGCGGTGACCATCAGCATGTTTGCGCCAACCGAAAACTCCGGTTTCTTATTCAAGAAGGTTCGCAGTGCTGTTTCGGCTTTTTCGGGCTCACCCGCGACAAGTAGGGAGTAGGCGAAATGCGTGCCGACGAGTTCTGAATCTGGGAAGCGATTCCTGAGCGCTTCTAGCAACGTCATCGCCTGGTCCTGCTGCCCCGAGCGGAGCAACACGCTGGCGTGCAGTACGCCACCTTGCTCCGGGTTAGTCTTTTCAAGACTCTGCGCGGTTGTAGTCGCTTCGGAGACATTCTTGAGAATGAGGAGCAGATTTGCCGCCTTTAGGTAAGCGAGTCCATTCTCCGGCGCAATGCGCGTCGTCTCTTGGAAGGACACTAGTGATTCCTCGACCTTCCCGGCAGCGGCAAGGCATTGCCCCAACCCCAGTCTCGCCTGAGCGTTCTTAGGATTCGCCTGGACAGCACTTCGATAGGCTTCTTCGGCCTGGGGAAAATTCCCCAGGCGCAAATACATATCGCCCTCCTGCCGGTACTGATCGCTCCGCCGGTCGGCGCATCCGACAGCCAGAAGTGCTGTGAGCACAGCGACGACCGCACAGCAAGCCGGGAGAGGCATCCTGCTGCCAATGGACAGATTCATATCATCTCCTCCTACGGGATCGTCTCGACCAGGATTGGCGCCAGGCTGGACGCGAAATCGTTGAGCACACGAAACGCCTTTTCCTCGCCTTGGCTTCCGATGGGGGTACTCAACCTGACTAACATGGAGCTTGGGTTTCGCAGCAACAACTTATCCTGTACCCAGCACAACGAATTCTCAAAGTAGCTCCCCGTAAGATTGGAGCCTGTCTTGAAAAAGTAAAGCGTTGCCTGACGCGAATCCCCTTTCTGCAAGGTCAGTCCCTGGCCCACAAACAGCAGCCCGACTGGAATCTGCGCCTTTCCTTGTGTCTCCCAGCCTTGTCCGGTGAAGCATACTTCCGGGAAATGCAGACTACGGCGCGTCTTTCCAGCGTAGACGATGGTAAGCTGAACGGGCTCACCATACGGTGACACGTAGTTGCGCATGAGTATGGTATTTGTTTCCAGTTGTTGTCTTACGGATTCCGATACGGGTGTGTTAGGGCCCGCCTGACGGAAATAGAGTATTTCGGAAGGCAGATTGAGCAATTCCGGCGGAACACTGTTCACGGCAGCACTGGCCTGAAGATTGGCGATAATCAAATGCAGCACCGCGGTGGTTAGGAGCAGAAGGAACGTAATAATGTAGCGCTTCACGAGGTGGCCTTCCGCCAATTGCCCGCATTGGAAGGGAAGATCCTATGGAGCAGCCTATCGAGCCCAAACAACAGCGCTAGCGCCACCGCGTAGATAAGCAGTCCGGACACATCGTGCACCCAGCCGCTGGCCACACCGCTTCCCCAGAAATGGGCAACTACGCAAAGAAGGAATATTCGGACCATGTTGGAGAGAATAGCGACTGGCACTGATGCCAGTAAGATGAAGACACGAGCCAAGCGAGTCGTATCACTGATATAGCTCACAATTGCACCAAACGCCAGAAGCGAAATGAGGGAACGCAATCCTCCGCACACGTCTCCGACCAGCAAGTAGTCGTCCCCAAAGCGTACATATGACCCATCGCGGACCATCGGCAAGAAACAGGCTCGTGCAGCCAGAACCGCACCATCCGTAGCAAGCATCTTCACATGAAAAGTGATGCTCGTCGTCAAGGACTCGGGCAGGGGTATCATGAAAAGGAGAAATACGAAAGGAAACCACATGCGTCGAAGCTGACGCGCACCGAGGAAGATGAGCGTCATCCCCGCCGTCAGCGGGATAACGGCAGCTTCGCCGAGCATGCGAATGCCGAGCAAATCTCCTCCCAGGACCATCAGACAGGCAAAGACCAAGACCACATATCCCCAATTCGATGTCTTCTTTGGGATTTGAGCGAGATCCTCCCGCATTCGCCACACGAAGAAAAGACTTACAAAGGGAACCAGGAAGGCATGGGAATAATAGGAGTTCTTTCTGGACACATTGTCAAGCCAATTTGCGTAGTACTCTCGGAAAATCAGGAAGAGCAGAATCAGTGATACCAACCAGAAACCAAGGGCATACCAATTCGCGCGCGCTTGTGCACTGGCGGGATCTCTGTTGGATAGCGATTTATCCATCATGCATTCCGTTACTTCTCAGGCGGGCCGAGACGCGAGCAAAACGAGCCTTGTCGACCGGTGAACTCTCTGCAGCGTTCTCTTTGGCGGAATTGTAGTAGGTGCGGGCCAGGTCCACTTTATCAAGTCCAAGATAGGCTTCCGCCATCATAAGGTCCAGATTGCCGGGAGCAACTCCCCCGGATTGGCTGAAGCCTTGAAAGTCCTCGATTGCATTGGCATAGTCCTTAAGGTCAAGCCTGAGATAGCCACGAAGATAGAGGAACATCGGTTTGGGCGCGATTTCGATCGCGCGCTGAATGGCTGTTAGCGCATCCTGTTGACGGCCGGGTAGCTGTGCCAGAATAAAGGCCTTTCGTCCGACCAGGTCCGGATCGTCGGGCAGATCATTCAGGATACGGTTACACAATCCCAACGCCGCTCCCGGATTGCCAGAGCGTAGCTGGACCTCCAGCAAGCCGCGCAACGCTCGATAGTAGTTGGGCTGCTGTACAAGAGCCTGGGTGAAGGCGAAAGAAGCCTCCGACAGTCTCGCGGCGGGGTTCGCGGCGGATTCGGATAGATAGGAGCTCCCAAGCTCGACCCACAGGTCCGGGATTTCGGGTTGACGAGCAACACACTCCTTGAGGAATTCCTCTACCTTATCCCACTTCTCCTGGCGCGCCATGGCGACCGCGAGAAAGTGAATCGTCCACGAGTCGTCCAGATTGGCCTCATGCATTTTGCGTAAGAGCTGTTCCGCTGCGTTCCACTCCCCACGAGCGATCAGCAACCACGCACGAAGTGGAGTGGTAGTCTGAGCGCCTTCCATGGTTTCCAATCGCTGCACAAGTGCCTCTGCTTCGGAAATGCGGCCTGCCTCGGCGTAGGCAAGCGCCAAAAGGTCCAGGATCGCCCGATTGTCAGGGAAGAGAGAGGAAGCCTTTTCCAGCGTGAGAACAGCGTCGGTCGATTTACCCGTCTGCAACTGTGCACGCGCGAGCACCATCGAGGTGTTGGCATCGTCCGAAGCAATCTCATGCGCCTTGGCGGCAAAGGCCAGTGCGCTTTCAAAATGCCCCTTTCTGAAGGCGACATCAGACGAAACCAGGAAGGTTTCGGCATCGGAGGCGCCAGCTTCCCTGGCGGCGACGCACAGTCTGTCCGCGCCATCAACATCGACCGGGGTTTGGTGCAGAAGAACTTGGGCACGTAGGATCTTCGCGTCCGTACGGTCCGGTTCGGAACGCTCGACTTCGGCGGTCAGTTGCTCCGCGGTGAGCTTGTTCTTCGGATCTCCTTGGGCAAGCAGCATTCGTGCGATTATCATGCGATTGTCGTTCAAACGAGATGCCATTGCGGGCACGTCGCGGTACTTTTCGGTGAGATTCTCGATGAGTCTGCAGGCGTCATCGGTCTTGCCGAACCGTATATGAAGAGCCACTTGGCCAAGCTGCAACTCTCGACGATTCTCCTCCGCAGGCTCTTTAGCCTGGAGCGCTTCGAGCAGTTCCAGCCCTGTTTCCAGGTGGCCTCGGTTGGCGAAAAGGTCCGCCCATGTCTTTGCTCTCTCCGGCACCAGCGCCCCACCGGCAAGTTCCTTGTCGAAGTAGTCCTTGGCCTGTTCTACGTTGGCCTCCGCAAGCGCGAGTGCCGCGCGGAGGAGATTGAGTTCCATTGGGTCGATACCCACCGCTTCTGCGCGAGTCAATACGTTGCGGGCGCTCTCAATGTCCCCTTGGTCAAGACATTGGAACGCCAGTTCCTTGTAACCTTCCGGGGCGGAAGGGGACTGCTCTATGGCCCGCTCGAATAGGCGCTTTGCCAGTGCGTTCTTTTCCCCATCTCCTTGGGTGCCGGACCCTTCCCTTCTAAGAGAAATTGCCGCGGACAAAAGTGAGCCGACGTAGGGCGTGTGGCTCTCAAGCAGTTCAAGGGCCGAGCTCTTAATCTCCACTGCAGAACGTTCCGCAAACGTCGCATTCCAAATCGCACGGGCTGCTTCATCGCCGGGGTTGTTGGCGATATACAATTCGAACGTGTTCTTCGCTCGCTCAGATTGTCCGCTTTGGAGGTAGGCCAGCCCAAGGAAACGGCGGGCAACACGGAGTTCGGGGGCTTGTTGTACGACGATCTCCAGTAGTGGCGCCGCTTCAGCAGCGCGCCCCTGTTTGAGAAGCTTGCGCGCGGAAAGATAGTCGGATACAGCCCTGTTATCCGGATACGCCAATCGGAGGGCTTCAGCCGTGCGGTCGGCTTCTTCCAAGCTACCCGCGTCGATCTGAGTCTCCGCCAAAATCAGATAGAGCTGCGGGTTGTCGGCAAGGATAACCGGGTCCATGGCTGACAGGAAGGCAATAGCCTCTTCAGCCCGACCGCCGGCAAGACGGCTTCTGGCGATTAGCAGGTACCCTTCGCCTGATTCAGGACGTTTGCCGACGGACTTCTCCGCAAAGGTCCGCGCCATCTCCCAGTTCTCTTGTGCCGCATACACGTAAGCGGCAGTCAGAAAAGTCTCGCTAGTGTCCACGCCTTCGGCAAGAGCCGTTTCAATTTCTTGTGCGGCTCGCGTCACGTCGTTGGCTGCCAACATGAATCGGGCGCGCTCCGCGCGAATACGTGGCTCTTTGGGCTGTTCAGCCAGGGCCTTTTCCAGAACTTGCCATCCCTGTTCCTGCAAACCCTGTTGTAGAAGCAGCAGGGCTAGGTTCCCATAGACTTCGGGCTGGGCGTTCCCCGATTCCACCAGGCGCTGATAGGCTGTCGTCGCTTCAGTCGTGCGTCCAAGCCGGTCACAGGCCAACGCCTTGCTGAAGGCTAGCAATTGGTCGTTGGAATTCTCTTGAAGAAGAAGGTCTACCGCGTAGTCAAGCTCTCTCCACAAATTGTGGAGCCGATAGAAATCGACCATCTGCTGAGTCACGCTAAGGTCCGACGGTGCGGCCAGGGCCAGCTGAAGATACGCGCGACCGGCATCTCGCACGTTCGCTTGGCGGTCACTGAACAATTTCAAGCATGAGTCTATGTACTTCGGCAGAACGCTTGTGGCCCCGGGGTGCCGCGCAAGATACCACGTATAGTTTGTCTTCGCATCGCGCCAACGCCCCTCGGCGTACGCCTGCTCCGCCTTTAGATACGCTCCCTGCCCCCGGTAACCACGAAACAGAACATACCCCGTTACTCCCAATGCGCCCACACCAACGAGAACGGTGACGGCAATTATTATGCGTAGCAGCGGTCTTGTCCCCCAAAACACCACTTCAACACCTCACGTTTGATGTATTTGTCGTCGGGAAAATGTCACATTATATGTAGACAGAAACCCCTAGTATTCAAGATAAATGTAGAATCAGCATATCTTCCATGAAAAGGCAAGTCAAATCCGATCTGGAGGAATCTGCTGGAGCAGTTGACTGAAAAGGCTAAGGGTGCGGACCGCACGTTTGCCCTCCGGGGTTGAGCGATAAACCAAGCTAGAGCCCTTGACCTTTCCGCGCTAACGATAGGCTTCACCCATGTCAAAGTCGTGTTTGGCACTGCTTAGAGCACCAACGCCACGCCCGCCACTATCTCCATGCATTTCCCCAGTTCCTTCCCCCGATCCGGTGCGTGCAGACGCATCAGCAAGACTCCCCCATACCCTTGACCTCGGGATTCATCGTATGTTGCGCTCGACATGCACCCTGCTACGAGTTCATATCAATTAC
>JBHEKO010000348.1:0-9815 GCA_041859475.1 Candidatus Hydrogenedentales bacterium | reverse complement strand
GATCTCCCCCGCCATCATGTCGAACGAATGCGCGAGACGCTGCAGTTCATCGCCTTCGGGAGTTGCGCGGGCAAGTCCGCTACGAGCGCCCAAATCGCCCGCTCCCAGCCGGGCCGCTTGCAAGGCGATGGTGCGCGCGGGGAGGATAACCGTACGATGCAGGTCTAAGTAGACTGCGAGCAAGCAGGCGAAATAGAACCATAGAGATACGAGCGCGCGTTGAAAGGCGCCCAGGCGAAGGCGGGTAATCCCTTCGCGCAAATCCGAGGTGAAATAGAGCACCCCGGAAACCGGGGCCGGAGCGTCCACATCGACGGCGTCATTCGGGCGTATACCGTGATAGACGTCGATCACCAGTCCGTCAGGCTGCAATTCACACTGCGGCACGTGGCGGTCGATAGCCAGGGTAATCCAGGGATTCGATAGCGGGAGAATCTTCGTGGAGGGATCCGACGCCGCCAACACCTTTCCGTTCGCGTCCAGAAGGACCATGTCGCGAATGGCATTGTTCCGCGAGACCTGCTCGACGATCCGTTGAAGATAGCCCGAGGTGTTGTCGATACCGCTGTCGTTGTCCAGCATCGGCTGCACCGCGATGGCTATGGACCGGGCAATGCCAATGGCTTGCCGTTTCTCTTGTTCGATGAACAAGCTTCGGGCAGAGACATAGCCCGCTGCAACGACTAGCGCAACCGTGATGATGCCGAAGACTGTCAGAAGGCTAAGGACTCTGAGCGCCAGCGAGCGCGATATTGCCGCAGACAAGGTCAATTTCGCTTCCCCAATCCGCACCGCACTTTAGCGGTTCCACCGCGAATGCGCATTATCTTTCAGGATGTCCCAAGATTGAAAGGTTGTAAACTGCAAACGGCACACCCACGCCAGTATTACATTTCCGCCTTCATTCTCTCTGGAGCGTCCGCGGAATGCAACACTTTGGCGGGAAGGGCGCGCGAATTCACAAGAACCAGGGACGCAACGACGGAGAGCGCGGATGTTGTGGATGACGAACAAGAATCGGGCGCGCACCGATAAATGCCCGCGATAGACGCCGTGACAAGGTTCGTCTCGCGTTGCCAACGTTCACGTGTTCGGACTGTGGCGATTGGCGAGGGTCAGGTCGTATGGCGCGGGGTGAAGTCCTCGCTCTTGTGGCGCACGATCTCGCCTTTGATAAGGTAGATGACGTCTTCCGCGATATTCGAGGCGTGGTCGCCAATTCGCTCGACGTGACGCGCCACGCTCAGCAAGTGAATCAGGGCTTCGAGATGTTCGGGGTGTCTTCTAATCCCGTCTTTTACCTGCCCATACATCTCGCGATTGATGGCATCGACCTCGTCGTCCGCCGCAATGACGGCAAACGCCAGCGAGGCGTCCTCATTGACCAGCGCGTCCAACGCGCGATGAAGCATGTCGTGGGCTTTCTCGGCCATGCCCGTGAAGTCGAACGGGATGTCGATTCGCTCGTCCTTCACCAGGAAGAGGGAACGTTCCGCAATGTTCACGCTCGCGTCGCCGATGCGCTCCAATTCGTTGTTAATCTTCAGGACGGCGATGATGAATCGGAGATCGTGGGCAACCGGCTGATGCAGGGCCAAGACCTTCTGGCACTCTTCCTCGATATCCACTTCGAGTTCATCGATTGCCATGTCGCCGTCGATCACGTGATTCGCGAGGCTTGCGTCGTGATCCCGAATGGACTTGACGGCGTTGACGACGCTTTCTTCCACCAAGGCGCTCAAGGCAAGCAGTTTCTTTTTGAGCTTTTCGAATTCGCGTTGCATGTGTATCGCCAATGGTCGAGCCCTGTTTGTCAGCCGAAGCGGCCGGTTATGTAGTCTTCCGTCTCTTTTTCGCGCGGATTGGTAAAGATCATCTCGGTCGCGCCGAACTCCACCAGTCTCCCTTCGCAGAAGAACGCCGTAAAATCCGAGATACGGCCCGCTTGCTGCATATTGTGCGTTACTATGATGATTGTGTAGTCGTTGCGCAACTCGCCAATCAGATCTTCGATGCGCGCCGTCGAACGCGGATCGAGGGCGGATGCAGGCTCGTCCATCAGGAGAATCTCGGGGTCTACGGCCAGGGCGCGCGCAATGCAGAGCCGCTGTTGCTGCCCTCCGGACAATCCCATCGCATTGCGGTGGAGGCGGTCTTTGACTTCATCCCATAGCCCCGCGCGGACGAGGCTTTGCTCGACAATATCGCTCAGCCGATCGCGGTCCTTGGTCCCGTGGATCTTTGGGCCATAGGCGACGTTTTCGAAGATCGACTTCGGAAAGGGGTTCGATTTTTGAAAGACCATCCCAACGCGTTTGCGAAGCGCGACGACATTGCTGGAGCTCTCATAGATGTCGCGGCCGTCGATGATCACGTCTCCCTCCAGCCGCACGCCTTCGATGATGTCGTTCATCCGGTTCATCGTACGCAGGAGCGTGGATTTCCCGCACCCCGAAGGGCCGATCAATGCCGTGACCTGCTTGGCGAAGACGTCCATGTTGATGTCGAAGAGGGCCTGGGCGGCGCCGTAAAAGAAGTTCAGGCGCCGGATCTGGACTTTCTTTTCCAAGTGGCTGGTGCTGTTGTGCACTACGTCGCCTACCATCGATACCGCTTCCTGAAATGGCTTCGAAGGATAATCGCGCCAATGTTGAGCCCCAGCACCAAGAGAAGCAGAACCAGGGCAGTTCCGTATTGCGTAGGCCGCACCACGTCGGGGTTGGGAAACTGCGTTGCCAAGACGTAGAGATGAAACGGCAACGCCATCGCTTGATCGTACATCGACCGAGGCAGCGAAGGTAGATAGAACGCCGCGACCGTGAGCAGAATCGGGGCCGTCTCCCCCGCCGCTCTTCCTATTCCAAGTATGCTGCCGGTCAGCATCCCAGGGACTGCGTAGGGCAACACATTTTTCCGGATCGTTTCCCATTTTGTTGCGCCTAATGCGAGGCTTGCCTCGCGCAACGCCTGAGGAACCGCACGCAGAGATTCCTCGCTCGATACGATGATCGTCGGCAGCACCATGCACGCGAGCGTCAGGCTACCTGCCAGGATACTCGTTCCAAACCCGAAGAATAGAACGAAGAGTCCCAGTCCGAAGAGGCCGAAGACAATGGAGGGGACGCCGGCCAGCGTGACGATGGCCAGACGAATCATCGCCGTGAAGCGTCCTTGTTTCGAGTACTCGGAGAGATACACGGCGCTGGCCATCCCCAACGGCAACGCCACCAGGATGGTCCCCGTGACGAGGTAAAGTGTGCCTAGGATGGCAGGCCCGATTCCGCCTTGTCCTTCGCGCGTGGGGGCCTCGGTCAAGAAGCGCCAGCTCAGGACGGGCGCGCCTTTAATCGCAATGTCGAGAATGATGAAGCCCACGACGAAGACGATGGCGTAGGTGACGAGCCGAAGGCTCCACGTGACCGCTATCTCGGAAATCGAAGGTCGCACTATAACCTCTGGTAACTTTTCAGTACGCGCAAAGCGATTACGTTCAAGAGAAACGTCGAACACAAGAGCAGAATGCCCACCCAGAACAGGGCTTGGTAGTGCTCGCTGCCGAACACGATCTCCCCCATCTCCGCTGCGATGGTTGCGGTCATTGTGCGCACGGGCGATATGGGAGAGAAGGTGACCACTGCCGCGTTTCCCGTCAGCATGATGACGGCCATGGTCTCGCCGATGACGCGTCCCATTCCGAGCATGATGCTCGCGATGATTCCAGACATTGCAGCGGGGACAGTCACGCGCCAGATAGTCTGAATCCGATTCGCGCCCATCGCCATAGAGGCTTCTTTGTACGACATCGGCACACTGCGAATTGCATCCTCGGAAATCGTGATGATCGTCGGCACCGCCATCAGGGCAAGGACCAATGCGCCCGTCAAGGCGGTCAGTCCGTTCTGCAAGTCGAACACTTGCCGCAGGAAGGGCGCGATGACAATCAATCCGAAGAAGCCGAGAACCACCGAGGGTATTGCGGCGACGAGTTCGATGATCGGCTTCAGGAACTCCCGTTCCCGGGGTCCGGCGAGTTCCGCGATATACACGGCGCCAAAGACGCCAAATGGTATGGAAATGAGGGTCGCCATGAGCGTGACCAGTACCGAACCGGTCACCAAGGGCAGCACGCCGTACGACACCTCTTGGAGCGACGTAGGGTTCCACCGTGCATTGAGCAGGCTCGAGAGCCCGGGCGTCCGCGCAAAGGGCGCGGCCTCTTTGAAGAGAAACAGGAAGATCAAGAAGACGACGACGATACTCGCCGACGCGGCGACGCGAAGGCCGTATCGAACCGCCAATTCCTGGGTGTTGCGAAAACTCACCTTATTGCACCGTGATGTAGCCCGTTTCCGCGATGATGGCCAGCCCTTCCGGGGAAGCGCAGAAGTCCACGAACTCTTTGACGCTGTCGGCCTCGTCGCCGGCCGTGAAGAGGAAGAGAGGTCTCGCGATTGAATACTGGCCGCTACGCACGCTTTCCTCGGACGGTGTGACGGCGGTCTGGTCCGTCGCGGTCTTGACCCCGAGTATCTTCACTTTGCCGGCCGCCTCCTTGGCATATCCGAGTCCTACATAGCCGATTGCCCAGGGCGATTCCATTACGCTCTCGATGATCGCCGATGTTGCCGGCAGCAGCAGGGCGTCCGTTCGAAAGTCCTGTTTGTCGAGGACATGCTCCATGAAGAACAGGTAGGTTCCCGAACTCGATTCGCGAGAAATGGCCACAACCTTCTCTTCCGGCCCGCCAACCTGGCTCCACGCCAAAACCTCGCCCGTGTAGATCTTGCGAATCTGCTCAAGGGTCAGCTCATTAATCGGGTTCGCCGTGTTCACGATCAATGCAATGGCGTCTCGTGCGACGGCGTGCTCATGCAAGGTAAGCCCTTTGCCCGCGGCTTGGCTCTTCTCTTCTTCTTTCAAATCGCGCGACGAAGCGCAAATGTCGGTTGTCCCGTTCAGTAGTGCGGCGACCCCAGTGCCTGAACCGCCGCCCGTGACCGATACCTTCTTCTCCGGATGCGTCTTCATGAAGGCGTCGGCCCACCCGGTCGCGAGGTGAAGCATCGTGTCCGAGCCTTTGATGGATATCGCGTTCGCGTCTCCCCCGCGCTGCTGGGAAGGCCCGCACGACAGCGCCATGAGCGGTATCGCCGAGAAGCAGAACAATTTCACTCGACGGAATCTAGTCATCGTTTGCAGTCCTCATTTGGGTTTTCATCAGCCCCAAGCGGAAGTTTATTCAAACTCTGTTAGATTCTCGTTAAGGTTCGTCGACCTGAGGCGATTTGTTTTCAGTGGCGCCTGGATTGCCTGCGGGCAGGTGTATGCAGAAGGCGCTTCCCTTCATCGGGGAGCTGTCCACCGTGGTTTGCCCAGCGTGCGCGCGTACAATGTGCTTCACGATTGCAAGTCCTAGACCGGTTCCGCCCAGTTTTCTGCTTCGGGCCTTGTCTACGCGATAGAATCGTTCGAAGATTCGATGCTGGTGCTCTTTGGCGATTCCGCAACCGTGGTCCTGTACGCAAATCGTCACTTGATTGCCGGTCCTGCGCACTTCCACAAGCACTTCCGTGTCCACATCGCTGTACTTGATGGCATTATCAAGGAGATTCCCGACGGCAAGTTGGAGCAGCTCAGGATTTGCCCAGACGGCCGTGTCCTCGTCGCTTTCGAGCCGCATCCCGATGCGCTTTGCCGAGGCATTGCTCTCGCACATCTGCATGGCGGCCTGGGCGATTTGTCGCGCCTGGGTCCATTCTTTTGCTATTTCGCTTTTGTCGCTGTCCTGGTCGAGTCGAGACAAATTGAGCAAGTCCTCAATCAAGCTATACAACCGGTCGGCCTGCTTGACGATGATGCCCAGGAACCGAATCGCATCGTCGCGCTCGTCGATTGCTCCATCCAGCAACGTCTCCGCGTACCCCTTTATCGAGGTAATCGGGGTCTTCAGCTCGTGCGAAACGTTGCTGACGAAATCGCGGCGTGCATTTTCCAGGCGGCGCAACTCCGTAATGTCGTGAAAGACGATAAGGCCGCCGATGTTCTCTCCTTGGGGATTCGACAGGGGAGTCGCATGCACGTGCATGAACCGTTCCATATGGTAGGTCAGCGAGATGTCGCGAGCGATCGGCATGTTGACTTCGTGCACCGATTCCGCGATTCGGAGGACTTCGGTGTTGCGTATGACTTCATGCAGCATGCGCCCCACGGCTTTGGCGGGATCGACATGAAACATGTCCGCGGCCGCCGTATTGATGCTCAGGATCCGATCTCCGGTTTCGAACGCGACGACGCCTTCCACCATGCTCGAAAGGACGGCTTCAAGCTCGTTGCGCTGACGCTCGACGGTTCCGATTCGTTCCTGCAGTTGCAGCGCCATGTGGTTCATCGCATCCGCCAACTGCGCCAATTCCTCCGTGTTTGGCGCGCGCACCCGCGCCGAGAGGTCGCCCAGGGCAAAGCGCTGTGCACTCTGCCGCATGGTTTCCAAGGGCCTTGTAATCCGGCGGGAAACGACAAGCCCCAATGCGGAAGCAAGAAGCGTGATCAGGAGGCACGCAAGGGCCAGATGCCAATAGACTTCTCGGAGGGTCACCTCAACCGCTTCCAAGGGAACCGAAACACGAACCGCGCCGGCCACGACGCCGTCTCGAAATACGGGCACGGCGACGTAACACATCGTCTTACCGACCGTATTGCTGAAGCGTTCGGAGCGCCCGACGTTGCCCGCAAAGGCTTCTTGTATCTCCGGACGCGAGGCGTGACTCGTCATCTCAGACGGAATTCCTTCGGAATCCGCGATAACCGATCCGTCGCGTCTGATGAGTGTTACGCGTGCCCCCGACGCTTTTCTCAACTCCTTGCACAGTGCGTCCAACTCTTCCGGCGGGTCGGTAAAAAAACGCTCTCCTTCAAGGGAGCGTACGAGATTTGCACGACTCTCAAGGCTCTTCTGCGTCTCGATGAGGTAGAAGTCGTGCAGGGTGTGCGTGAAGTACAATGCGGAAGCAAGTAGAGTGACTATTGTTACCAGGATCAATAGGGGAAACAGTTGCCACGTGAGGGATCGTCTGGCCAACGCGCTACTCCTTCAAGCGATATCCCACGCCTCGGACGGTTTCGATACACGCGCCCGCCGCCCCGAGCTTCTTGCGCAGCCCAACGATTTGCACGTCGACTGCGCGGTCCGTAACCGCATAACCGGCTCCGCGTACCGAATCCACAATCTGCGATCTGGTGAATACCCATCCCGGTCGACGCGCCAGCAATTGAAGCACGCGAAACTCCGTGTAGGTGAGGTCCAGCGGTTCTCCGTTTAGGAGGACTTCGTGACGCCCCGGATTGATGAGCAATCCATGCACTCGAATTGTCGCGCTTTGCTCGACGGCCTCGGCCTCGCGCCGGCGCAATACTGCTTGAACGCGCGCTAACAGAATACGGGGACTGAACGGTTTCGTTACATAGTCGTCGGCGCCCAACTCGAGTCCGCGCACGACATCGGCTTCCTCGCCGCGTGCCGTAAGCATGACAATGGCCGCATCCTTGGTTTTTGGGTCGTTCTTCAGGAGGGTGCAGACTTCCAAGCCGTCTAGTCCGGGCAGCATCAAATCGAGGACGACCAAGTCCGGGGCCATCGTCCGAGCCGCCTTCAGCGCTTCGCCTCCCGAGGCCACGCAAGAGACACGGAAGCCGGCCTTGGTGAGGTTGTAGCCTACCAGTTCGAGGATGTCCTCCTCGTCATCGACGACAAGGATGTTTTCTCGTGCCATGCGCGTTTTCCAGGTTACGGACACTGCGGAGAAGCCCACACGCTAACACGTGTTTGTTAGAAAGCGGTTAGTTTTCCGGCGAACACCGCAACTTCAACACTCCCTCTTCCGTTTGGCAAAAGGAATCAGAAGGTGGGTGAGAATACCTTGAGGACGTAAAAGCAGAGCGCCGCCACAAGTGCGGAGAATGGAATCGTGAAGACCCAAGCCCAGATGATTCTGCGTGCGATTCCCCATCGAATCGTCGAGAATTTGGTGGTAGAGCCGACTCCAACGATCGCGCCAGTGATGGTGTGCGTCGTGGAAACCGGAATGCCCAGGTGGGTCGCGATGAACAAGGTCATTGCGCCTGCCGTCTCTGCGCAGAACCCGCCGACGGGTTTGAGCTTTGTGATCCTCATCCCCATCGTCTTGACGATTCGCCAACCGCCAAACGCCGTTCCCAAGGACATGGCAATCTGGCACGAGAGGATAATCCACGAGGTCCGCCAGTCCGTGAGCGAAAGCTGGATGTCGGGGGTGAAGTACCCTGCCGCCACCAGCAGCGCCACGATGACCCCCATGGTCTTCTGAGCGTCATTCCCACCGTGTCCGAGCGAATACAGAGCAGCGGACACGAGTTGTCCGCGCCGGAAGAAATTATCCACGGACGTCGGACGCCACCGGCGGAACAGCCAGTAGACGGTTACCATCGCGCCGAAGCCCATCACCATGCCAAAGAGGGGCGCAAGCGGGATATACTCGACGGTGGCCCAAACTTTGTCCCATTGGATCACGGCGAGCCCCTTGTGGGCGATGCCAGCGCCCACCAGTCCTCCGATGAGCGCGTGGGACGAACTCGTGGGCAAGCCCCACCACCACGTCATCAAGTCCCACACGATTGCCCCCAGCAACCCGGTCAGCACCACGTACATGTACGCGGGGTCGACAGAGTCGATGTGAACGATTTTGGAGACGGTGTCCGCCACGCGCGGGGCAAAGACGAACATAGCGACGAAATTGAAGAATGCGGCCCAAATCACGGCCGCGCGCGGACTGAACACACGCGTGGATACGACCGTGGCAATGGAATTCGCGGAGTCGTGAAACCCGTTGATTACGTCGAACGCAAGCGCGACGATTACCGTAAGGATGACCAGATAAAGCGGGTCCATAGGATCAAGACACCTCGATTACGATTCGCTCAATGATATGGGCGATTTCTTCGCAGCGGTCCGTTGCCTTTTCGAGGCGCTCGAAGATTTCCTTCCACTTGATCACGAGGATAGCGTTCGTCTCTTCCCTGAAAAGTCTCGTCAAGGCTTCCCTGAGAATTAGGTCCCCCTCGTTCTCCAAATGGTAAATCGAGATGAGCTCGTCCTTGATCGTCTTCGTGTCTTTGATCGTGCGCAGGCCGCGAACCGCGGCTTCCATAGACTGCGCCGCCTTCAACAGGACTTCCGCGGACTTCCGCGCTTCGTCGCGGATCTCGACCAACTCATAGAGGGCCATCCGCGAGGCGGTTGCGTCCACCGAATCCACCACGTCGTCCATGCGCTTAATCAAGGCATGAATATCCACGCGATCAATCGGAGTCACAAACGTCTTGTTCAAATCGTCGATGCATCGATGCGTGATATCGTCTGCCTGATGCTCGATTTCCTTGATCTTCGCGGCTTGCCGGTCCAGCCCGTCCGTCCGGCCTTCCGTGAGTTCCAGAAAGGCCTCGCACGCCTTGACAGTGAGCGCCGCGTGCTTCTCAAAATAGTCGAAAAAACAAACTTCCCTTGGCAAAAAAGCTCGAAACATGAGACTACCTTTCCCCCATGCTTAGATTGTGTATCCAATTTGCATTGTCGAGACCTACCTGGCTTGTTGCCTGGCTACCCAAAACGCAGAGCGAAAACACCCTATCGCCGCAACCATTTCCCTACTAGCGACGCCCCACACATTTGGCCGCTGACGCTAGGCGCGCGCAACTGAACCCTAACGCGGCGCACATTTTCCGCTAATACACCTGAGCCACAATTGAACGCGAAGCGAAGAGTATCGTGAGGCATTACGGAC
>JBHEKO010000796.1:0-3321 GCA_041859475.1 Candidatus Hydrogenedentales bacterium | reverse complement strand
GGGGAGGCTTGCCCAGCGCTTGTGGAGAGGTGGCACGGCAAATGCTCTCGTTCCGGTGGGTCCGCTTTAAGGATAGGCAAAGCGTGGAGGAACAAACAATGAGCAGCAATCAAAAGACTCGGTTAATCATCGCCTCTCGTGACCTGCGGCGTGTCGCGGTGGATGGCTATGCCACCGAGGAAGACTGCAAGGAGCGCGCAGCAGTCCTTGCCTGCGAACAACGCCTCGCGCGGAGGCGGCTGCAGTACGGGATGGTTCTCGGTCAACTGTTGGCCGGAAACAAATCGCTTGGCTGAAACGGGAATGTGATGTACTATGCATCCACAGTGCCCACCCCATACCGGCTGCGGGGGGCTTGTCGCAGCCGAAATTGAGATAGCGTGGAGTTTTGCGTTTTCTGGGTGAGCGGTGATTGTGGGGATACAGATGACCCGTCTTTGAACGGGTACGCCATGTGGTGCCGTCGCGTGGCTTCTCATTCCTCCGATCCGAGCTCGGCAAGATACCGACTTACAGGGGGACACTATGGGCTTGCCAGCCATCCGTCGAGTGGGGACAGTAGTTTCTATTCTTACTCTTGCTGTGATCATTTTGCTCTCTCCACCAACCGCCTCCGCCCAGCAAACCGAATACCGCTTCGAACGCATGTGGCCGCAACTGCAGCAGCCCTGGTATTTCAATGCTCCTTACGGTGTAGCTACGGACAGGGATGCCAACTTATATGTGGCAGATACCGAGAATGATCGTATTCAAGTCTTCAGTCTCTCAGGTGCGTTCATTAGGAAATGGGGTAGGTTTGGGTCTGCAGATGGTCAATTCTACTTTCCTCGGGGAATTGCTGCTGACTTTGATGGGTACTTATTCGTTGCGGACACTGGAAACAACCGGATCCAAGTATTCACCAAAGACGGAAGTTACGTGAGAGGGTGGGGGAATTATGGTAGCGGAGATGGGCAGTTTAGAGCACCTTGGAGTATCGCTGTTGGCTCGGATGACAGTGTCTATGTGGCAGACATGTCTAACCATCGCATCCAGAAGTTCTCCAAGTCGGGTGAATATCTGACAAAGTGGGGTTCCGAAGGGTCGGCAGACGGCCAGTTCTTGAATCCGCGAGGCATTTTCCTAGACCCAGATGGCGCGGTATACGTAACCGATTGGGGAAATTACCGAATTCAAAAATTCTCGTCCTCGGGAAGCTTTGTCACAAAGTGGGGAGGAGAAGGCTATGATGTAGGTCAGTTCAGGTCGCCAGCAGGTGTTTCGGCTGGTATTGACGGCACTATCTACGTTGCGGACGATCTCAATCAATCCATACAGCAGTTTACGGCATCTGGAGCTTACTTGCGCGGATGGCGTGGATTCAGTCCCTTCGGTATTGTCGTCGGCCCAGACAGTTCCGTCTATGTCTCAGACATTAGAGACCACTCCATTCAGAGATTCTCTGCGTCGGCATCGATCCTGGAGAAATGGAGCTCGCGAGGTGCAGGTAATGGGTTTTTCGATGATCAGGTTGCGGGAGTGGCCGTTGGTGCAGACGGCTCCGTTTACATCTCTGACTATCTGGAGATTCATAGGTTTTCCCCCGCAGGAGCCTTCATTTCAAAGTGGGGCTCTTGGGGTACAGGCGCCGGACAGTTCAACAGCCCTTCTGGGGTAGCAGCCGGTCCAGATGGGTCTATTTATGTTCTCGACACGTACAATCATCGTGTTCAGAAGTTTTCGCCATCTGGCGACTACTTGATGATGTGGGGGGCGCAAGGCTCAGGAGAAGGTCAATTTGCATATCCTAGTGGCATAGCTATTGGTTATGATGGGTTGGTATACGTTGCTGATGCGGGAAATTATCGCATCCAGCGGTTTAGTTCGGCGGGAGCCTTTGTATCTTCCATAGGCGAATATGGATTCGGTGATGGGCAGTTCAGTGGTCTTAAGGATGTTGCTGCAGGACCCGATGGCTCCGTATACACAGTAGAGGCAGCCAGACACCGCATCCAGAAATTTAACTCAAACGGACAGTTCGTCACGAAATGGGGCTCCAGCGGTACGGGGGATGGCCAGTTTGTCTCGCCACGTGGTCTGTCGGTAACGCCTGGGGGTATGGTTCTTGTCGCGGACACGTACAATAATCGAGTCCAGCAATTCACTGCATCAGGAGAATATGTCTTCCAATGGGGCACACGGGGTAGTGACGAAGGGCAACTGAATCAGCCTATTGACATTTCGATTGACCAATTTGGACGGGCATATGTGGCTGATTCGCTAAATGCTCGCATCCAGAAGTTCAAACCTGTGATTGTCACCTCCAACGCCAAGTCCATTGTCGTCGCAGGTGGTGGGCCATTCCCGGGTAACAATCTTTGGGATGCGACGGAAGCCTCGGCGAACTTTGCCTATCGCGCGCTGTCGGCACAGGGATTCACGAAGGACACGATTCGCTACCTCTCCTCGGACACGGATCTTGATCTTGATGGCAACGGGGTCGCGGACGATGTGGATTCGGACGTAACAGCGGCGAGCCTGCAGTCCGCCCTTACCACGTGGGCACCCGCGCAACTGAACGGCCTGCCGACGTCGGATGTCGTCGTGTACCTCGTCGATCATGGCGGCACGGACGCGTTTCGCTTGAGCGAGACGGAGATTCTGTCGAGCGCGGACTTGTCTTCGTGGCTGGACACTTTGCAGGCGGGTATCCAGGGGAAGGTGATTGTGGTCATCGACTCGTGCGAGTCGGGCTCCTTGCTCGGTGACCTCGCTGCGCCGGAAGGGTATGCGGACAAGCGCATCGTGATGACCTCGACGTCTCCCGGCGAGTCGGCATATTTCGTCACGCAGGGCGTGGTGTCGTTCTCGAATTACTTCTGGACGCAGGTGTTCAACGGCGAAGCCGTGGGCGAGTGCTTCACGCAGGCGAGCGACGCGTTGTCGCAAAACTTCGCGTTGCAACATCCGCTGCTCGACGATACCGGCGACGGCGTGTCGGACGAGGCGGATGGCGTGCTCGCGGGTGAGACGACCATCGGCAACGGCATTAAGCAATATTGGGCCGGACCGACCATCGGCGCGGTGAGTCCCGCGCAAAACCTTAACAATACGGCAACCGCGACCCTCTGGGCCGATCCCGTGACCGACCCGGACGGCGTCGCGCGCGTGTGGGCCGTCATTCGTCCGCCGGACTACGAACAGGAAGCCGCGTCGAATCCAGTGACGGGCATGCCGAGCTTCGACCTCTTCCCCGCGTCGCAGGACAGTCCACATTGGGAAGCGACCGCCAGCATCTTCACGACGGAGGGGACCTACGATGTGCTGATCTACGCGCGCGAC